>DATLQY010000772.1:0-3953 GCA_035534975.1 Pirellulales bacterium | reverse complement strand
CTGGCGCCGTACCCGAAAGCGCCTGGCGCCACGCGGCGTTGCAGCCGGTGGTATGGGGCGACGTCAACCCGATCGGCTCGGCCGCCTGGTCGCCTGATGGCCGCACGTTGGCCCGCGCCGGAATGGGCTGCGTTTGGTTCTGGGACCTGAGCGCCGGCCGGCACCGAGCGACCAGTGGTCCAACGGGGCCGAGGCTCGGCCAGCTCGCCTGGCCGGCCGGCGACGTGCGGGCATGCCTGCGCACGGGCCAGTGGGTCGCATTCGACGGCGTGACGGCCGCCATGCGACCGACCGTTCGCATCGCGCCGTCGACCGTGCCTGCCGTCATGTCGCCCGACGGCAGTCTCGTGGCCGTGGCCGATACCGAGCAGACCTGCATTCATGGCGCCGACACGGCGAAGCTGCTGCGCACGCTCAGGACCAAGGCCAAGTTTCCGCCCGCCTGGTCGCGCGACGGCCAACTACTGGCCACGGTGGCCGATGAGACGACCGTGTGGGACGTCACGACCGGCGAGCCGCTGCGCACATTGCCTATCGTCGGGCGCTGCGAGTGGTCGCCCGACGGCTCGCGATTGGCCTACACGATTGGCAATGGCGCGCTCCTCGAAATCCGCGACGCCGAACAAGGTGAGCTTATCGCCACGCTGGAAAACGACGAGCCGGTCGTGATTGAGGGACCGCGCCTGGCGTGGTCGCGCGACGGCAAGCGCATCGCGGGCTTCGGCCGAATTTGGGACGCCGGCGACGGCAAACTCATTCACCACCTCCAGCGCTTCGGCACGGCGGCAAGCTCCTTTTCACCGCTCTGGTCGCCCGACGACCGCTTTGTGACTTATTCGACGCCCGAGTTTTCCACGGCGATCGCCGACGCCGACACGGGCGAGGTCGCCATGACGCTGCTCGCATTCAGCCAAAGCCGGTCGCTGGCCGTCAGCGCCGAAGGTCACTTCCGAGCTTCGCCGCGCACCGACGAGGAGTTGGTGTACATCGTTCAGACCGATGAGGGCCAGGATACGCTTTCGCCCCGGGAGTTCGACGAGAAGTACGAATGGAAGAACGACCCGGCGCGAGTCGGCCTGGCGAGCCGACCCGCTCGGCGGGTGCCCCGGCGTAAGCCCCCTGTTTTCCAGGACTTGCCCCCTGACTAAATGACCTTGCATGATCATGGGAGGCCAAACATCTGTAGGGAACGCCCTCCGTGGCCTCCGTGGCGTTCCGTATTCCCATGATCGTGCAAGGTCATTTAGGTTTTCAAGGGCAGGGGACGCGGGAGGAGTGGGAGAGACGAAAAGGGGAACTGGGGAGGAGGGGAAAAGGGGGGCACATCGGAAGTCCACGCGCGGAGCGGGGTCGAGACGTGGGCTCTTGGGGCGTGTTGTTAGTTCGCCGCGGGCGGAAAAAAACAATCACCCGCTTTAATGCCAGACTCGTCCCGTCGCGTTCTGTAGGGAACGCCCTCTCCCGGCGCGCCGGGATTCCGGGAAGCGGGTGCGACGTCGTCTGGCAGTACACGCCAGCGCCACGGAGGGCGTTCCCTACAGAGGCTGAACCTTCGTAGGATTCTGGTATTGAAGCGCGTGATTGAAGAAAAATCGCGTTTTGGCCCCCCGGCGCGTTCGGAATTCGCCGTCTCGGCATCTATAGAGATAGGGGAACCTGTTTCCGCGCGAGGCGAGCCAACCGATGCCTGACAGCCAAGGCGACGTCAGCCGGCTGATCGCGGCGGCGCGAGGCAACCAGCCGCGCGCGGTCGACGACCTGCTGGCCTTGTACCACAATTATCTGAACCTGATTGCGCGAACGTCGCTCGATCGGGGGCTTCGCGCGAAAGCCGATCCGTCGGACATGGTGCAAGAGACGATGCTCAACGCTCACGCCAACTTCGGTCAGTTCCAGGGCAAAACGGAGGCCGAGCTCATCGCCTGGTTGCGTCAGATCCTGGCACGTCAGGTCGCTGGCCTCGCGCGGCGGTTTCGGACGGGGGCACGCAAGACCACGCGGGAGCTTTCGTTCGACGAAGTGCTGCGAAACTCGTCGATGGCGATCGACAAATTCGTGGTCGACGCGGGGCCGTCGCCCAGCTCGGCCTACCAACGCCGCGAGCTGGCGGTCGTCATGGCCGACGCCCTGGCGCAATTGAGCCCCGACCATCGCGAGGTGATTGTGCTGCGGAGCATCGAAGAGCTAGACTGGCCGGCCGTGGCCGAGAAAATGGGTCGCGGCCCCGACGCCGTGCGCGTCTTGTGGACGCGGGCGCTGAAGCAGCTCCGGCCCCACATCGAAGAACGATTATGATTGAATGGCGGGCAGCGGCAGAGTGGAACAGAAGCAAACGAAGGCAACGAAGTACGAAGAAAGGAAGAAAGGCTGGTCCCGCGAAAAGCGCCGGGCGCGAATGAGGATGGAATAACGGACGACGGCAGGGCGCGACGGAAGGGTGGAACAAAAGGCAACGCCGCGCGCGAATGGGGACCGAGTAGAGGGCAGCGGCAGAGTGGAACAGAAGATAACGAAGGAAACGAAGTACGAAGAAAGCGTGGTCCCGCGGTGGGGTGCGATTCTGGCCTGCGCAAAATGTCCCTGTCCGGCGTTTGCAGCGTTATCCCAGTTTTGTTCCGCCACAGCGTGCAGCAAGCCATGCCACCGGCTTGCCCGGTGGTCCGTGACGTTGGCAGCTACTCAAAGCTGGTCTCCGTCCCTGTCGTCGTAGCCCGATTGCCCGGCCGCTGCCTTCGGCAGCGGCCGGGCAATCGGGAGGATAATTGGTGTCGGCCGTTTGTAGCTAACAACGTGAGACCGGGGCACCCGCGCAGTGGGTCGCGGGCAAGCCGGTGGCATCTTCGGAAACCACAGGGGCGTCGGCGGAACAAAAAGAGGATCAACAGTATGGGGCGATTCGATCGGACTTACCCCGATTATGCGCAGGCAAGTGCAATTCTGTCTTTCCCTTTCCCCCTTCGTTACCTTCGTTATCTTCTGTTCAAATTCCTGAATGAATTCCGTTCTACCAAGGAGGTTTTATGTCAGAGCGTTCCATTACGGCGTCGGACGACGGCACGCTGCTGGCCCAAATACTCGACGACTACTTGGCGGCGCGCGCGGCGGGCAGCGAACCCGACGTGAAGACGCTGGCGGCCCAATATCCCGAGCTGGCCGATGACCTCCACACCTGCCTGGCCAGCCTGCGGTTCATGAGCGCCGCGGCCCAGGACGTCTCCGTCGTCATCTCCGGCGGCGCCGCCGATGACCCCCCGCCGGCCGACCAGCCCGTACTTACGCTGGGCGATTTTCAGATCGTGCGCGAGGTCGGCCTGGGCGGCATGGGCGTGGTCTATGAGGCGGTGCACCTCACGCTTTCGAGGCGCGTGGCGCTCAAGGTGCTTCCCTTCGCCGGCGCGCTCGACCCGCGCCAACTGGCCCGTTTCAAGAACGAGGCCCAGGCCGCGGCCCAATTGGAACATCCGCACATCGTCGAGGTGCATGGAATCGGCTGCGAACGGGGAGTGCATTTCTACGTCATGCGGTTCATCGAAGGGCAGACGCTGGCCGAGGTGATTGAGGAATTGCGGCGGGTGGAGACGGGAAAAGGGGAAGAGGGGAGGAGGGGAAAAGGGGAAGGGAACCGTGAAAAGCCGGAAGTCGGAAGTCGGAAGTCGGACGACGAGGGTAGCAACGCATTGACGGTCGCGTTTACTCCACAGCCCGACCTCGGCGGTCCCAATGCTCCGTCCAATCCGCAATCCACGATCCGCAGTCCGAAATCCCCTCCCGCCGACCCGCCGACCGTGCCGATCGCCGGCCTTTCCACCAGCGGCGGCGCGACGGGACGGGCGTTCTTCCGGGCGGTGGCCGAGTTGGGCATCGCGGCGGCCGAGGCGCTGCACCATGCGCACGAACATGGTATCGTACACCGCGACGTGAAGCCGGCCAACCTGATGGTCGATCAGCGCGGC
>DATLQY010000771.1:0-3161 GCA_035534975.1 Pirellulales bacterium | reverse complement strand
CCGCCCAATGGACCCAATTGGTAACTGAATTGGCGGCCCTGGGCGAAGAGCACGGCGCGGCCTTCACAGTCTGGGATTTACTTGGCGCGAACGCCCAGGACGCCGTGCGCCGTGCCGCCGCGGCGCCCGCCGGTTCGGTTGCAAAAAGCTCCCCGCGCGAAATCGAATCGGGGGTGAACGGGCTGATCACCGGCCACGCGCTTGTCGAAAAGCTAGGGTCGAAGCGGTCGGATCTGCTGGCGACCGTTGACGACCCGCGCGCCGAAGCAGTGCTGGAGTCGTTTCCTGACAAGGTCAAGGAGTGGAATGATCTGGAGCGACGCGAGTTCCACCGTTGGCTCTTCGAAACGCTTTGCCCGCGCGGTCTACCCAAGCGGCAATTGGCCGCCAAGGACTCGCGCACGCTGACGTACCTCGGCCGCGGCGATTTCTTTGGCGAGGCGGGCGTGCTGCTGCACCAGCCTCGCGGCGCGACCTGCGTCGCCTTTGGGCACCCCGGCAGCGGCGACGGTGCGGCCCCGTCGCCCCTTGAGCTGGTGCGGATCGGCATCCATCGCGAGGAACTGGAACGGATCTGCGCGTCGAGGCCGGCCTTGAAGGCCCGCTTCGACGCACAGATCGAGCTTTACAAAAAGCGCGACCAGGCCGCCGCCGAGGATGGCCGCGCCGGTGTTGGGTGGGAGATCACGACGAATCCCCGTTTTGAGGAGCTCGGGCTGATTCAGGGGCAGAAGCTGATGCTGATCGACCTCGATCGCTGCACGCGCTGCGGCGATTGCGTGCAGGCCTGCATTCGCGTCCACGACGATGGCGCGAGCCGATTGTTCCTCGACGGGCCGCGGTTCGGCAAGTATCTCGTGCCCAACGCCTGCCGCAAGTGTCTTGATCCGGTCTGCATGATTGGCTGCCCGGTCGGCTCGATCATCCGCGGCGGCGACGGCGAAATTGAAATCAAGGATTGGTGTATCGGCTGCGGCTTGTGCGCCGATAACTGCCCCTACGGCTCGATCCACATGAACCGGCTTGCGGATCTCGAGCTGGGCCAATTCGAGCAGGGCAATTTCAAGACGGACAGGGCGACGGCGCCCGAGTCGTTGGCGGACGAGAAATACGAAACCAGGGAAGTCACTGAACGGGCCGTGGTGTGCGACCTTTGCAGCGGCCTGTCGAGCAAGGAGCCGGCTTGCGTCTACCACTGCCCTCACGATGCCGCGATCCGAATCGACGCCCGGTATGAGTTTCCCGCCACGTAGTCGAATTCGCAAGAATTCGGGGCCGGCCCACGTCACTTCCACAGCCGGGTGACGCCGTACTGATCGAAGATTGAGTCGGCGCTGATGATTGGCACTTTCTCAACCATTGCCTGTGCGACAAGCAACCGGTCGAATGGATCGCGGTGATGCGGTGGCAGCGCGCCTTGCACGGCGGCGTATTCAACCGTGATCGGTAAGACGCTCAGCCGAAGGTCGGCAATTGCCTTGTTCATCCATTTTCGGAAGGGCATCGAGAGCGACAGTTTGTTCAGACCGACCTTAATGCCGATCTCCCAAATCGTCGCAGCGCTGAGCAGCAGATCGTTATTCGGACCGGTCATCGCACCATGGGCGGCGGGGCCAAGCAAGTGATCTTGATCGACGTACCAGATCAACGAGTGGGAGTCGATCAGGTGCCTCATTCCATGTATTCCTTGAAATCATCCAGCGGTTCGTCAAAGTCTGGAGCCATGTAGAGCACCGTCCCTCTCAGCGTCCCAGGACGGCGTGGTTGGTGAGGCGGTTGGTTCAACGGAGCGATCAGCCGGGCGATGGGCTGGTCGTTCCGGGTAATGACCACTTCCTCGCCGGGCGTCAGGTCCTGAATCAATTCGGATAGTTTGGCTTGCGCCTCTTGGATGGAAACGGTTGTCATGTCTTCCTCCTTCCGTTCACGCGGCGCTCGGCCGGTTCACGGCGGCTTTCTTGAGCTGCAGCCGCGCTTAGTCGAGAACGAGTTGGCGAGCACCGCTTGGTCCCATGCGGAGGGCAACGGACGACCGCTCGAAAATCGAGGCTTTCGGTCGGACTGCGACGGTACTCATTTTTGCTATCTTACCATATCCGGACAGTCAATATTAGAGCCTCCCTCCGGGCGGTCGTCATTTCGCATCGCCCACCATCTCTGACGAGCTGCCCCAGCCGCAGCCAGGCGGAATCGGCGGTTCCTAGCCTGGGCTTGCGTGTGCCAGCACGCCAACTCATTCACGACCCGCACAAGGCGGGATGGGGTTTGTCCGGTCCTTCGCTTTGTCCCGGATCAAGTTGTAATTGAGCGTCGCCGGATCGCTCATGTCCTGGATGCGGACGCCCTGTTTTTGGGCTTTCTCGATTCCGTCCCGCAAGAGACCTCCCATGACCCGCGCAAAGGTCGTCTCGGCGTTGACCACGTCGGCGCTGCGCGACCAATCGCGGTGCGCGTAAAACTCGCAGTTGTCCTGAGCGGCCAGCAGCAGTCCCTCGTCGCGGACCATGTCCAGGGCCGTGCAGATGCTCTCGTGGGCCTCCACGAAGCGCGTGGCGTAGCAACGGCACCGCCAGGTACACCGGGTCCACCCGCAAGACCCGGCTGACATGATCGAACGGCAACTTGAGGAGCTTCCGTCGCAGGCGGCACAGACGGGCCAGCAGTTCCTCCTCCGAACACTCGTTGTGAAAAGCGTAGTCGATGAAAATTCCCATGGCGGACCTCCGGCGCCGGTGCATGGCTCAGCTATAGTATAATCGCAGCATCAACATTGCGGCCATCGAGGTCGGCCAGCGTTCATGGTTTCTCCGCGGCGTCGTCATATTCCTCCCAGGCGGTGTGCTCGCCAGCCTCCCAGGCCAGCGTTTGAAGTTCCTCCCGCGTCCAAGGGCTATCGTCGTACTCTTGCTCTTGTTCCTTTAGATGCTCGTAATGATCAACGCGGAGCAAGACGAACGTCTCCTTCGTCCGAGGATTTACGATGCGCGGCGGCATGACTTCGGTGTTTTCCAGAGCCTGCAGTTGTTGTTCGGTCAGTTCGATCATGGTCGCCTCCTTTCCTGCATCATACCACCCGCGACGCTGACGACCAATGCCGTGCTGATTGGGTGCGCTTGGTGGGCAAGGCGGTCGAGTTCCACTCCACCACCGAAGGTCGACAC
>DATLQY010000770.1:0-2499 GCA_035534975.1 Pirellulales bacterium | reverse complement strand
CGACCGACGAGCGGGCGGCGCTGGCCGAAGGTCAGGCGCTGTTTCGGGGCCTGTGCAGCGGCTGTCATGGAGGCGCCGGCCGCGGCGGCAAGGGGCCCGACTTGACCGACAGCCGCTGGATCCACGGCGACAAAGACACCGACATTACCCGTGTGATTCGAGAAGGCGTGCCCAAGACCACGATGAAGAAACTGGGCGAGTCGCTCAAGGAAGAGCAGATCGCCAAACTCGTCCGGTACATCCGCAGCCTGGCCCGTTCACCTGGAGAGAGCACATGGAAGCCGTACCTCGTCGGCGATCCAGAGGCGGGCAAGACGTTGTTCTTCGACACTAAGGGCAAGGCCCTCTGCGCCAAGTGCCACACGGTGAAAGGGCAAGGGGGCCGTGTCGGGCCGCTCTTGGACCGCATCGCCAACCGCCGCGCGCCTGAGTACATCATGGAATCGATCCTGCTCCCCTCCAAGGACATCGACCCCAATTACGAGACCGTCCAGGTGGTCACGGCGCGCGGGACCCTAATCAAGGGCCTGCGCGTCAACGAAACGAACTTCAGCATTCAGCTCCGTGAGGAAAACGGCCGCTTCCATTCGTTGCTCAAGAAGGAGCTGGAGGAGGTTGCCGTATTGAAGAAATCGCTGATGCCGGAGAACATGCCCGAGGTCCTCTCGATCAAAGAACTGCACGACCTGTTTGCGTTCTTGATGAGCCTGGAGTAAAGTAGCAGGCACACTCCGTGTGCCGTTGCATTCAGCCTGTGGACGTCGTTTTTGCTGACGTTTACAGCACACGAAGTGTGCCTACTACGCGGCGTACGACGGAAAACATCCCATGCGTCCCAAAGGAGATCATTCATGACCTGGACCAAGCCCGATTTCGTCGAGATCAGCCTTTGCATGGAAGTCACCGCGTACGTCAATACCGATGCGTCGGTCGTCAGTGGCCCATCGTCGGCACTAGGAACCATCGGATCGGCCGGCAGCGGCTTGCCGGCCGTCACGGTAGCTCCAACGCCGCCTTCAGGCAATCGTTAAGATCTCGCCGCATCGCCGCCGACAACGTGCCGATGACCCTGCCGATGCGGTCCGTGCTCATCGTTATCAGGTGCAAGCAAGCTTCAGGCTCATGGAGTTTCATCCTGGTACGCTTCCATGCCCTCCCAGCCCAAAGTGTTGGCGTCCTCCGCGGCCAGGAGGCCCATTTCCTCATCGGTCCAAGGACTGTCGTCGTACAGCATGTCCGCGAGCCTTTCATACACTTCCCGCCAAATCAGGAAATACGCTGCGTGCGTGTCCGGATCGAAAACGGGAACGGGCGCCTCGCCCGCGACCGCGAGGGCCTGACGTTGTGGTTCGGATAGTTCGACCATGGCCACCTCCTTTGCGTTCATCGTAGCAGCGCGAAAAGCCAACTGCAAAGCCCGCGCAATGAATTGCAATGCGCGACCGCATTGTCGAACGCCGCTCGCCCCGACTACACTGGGCGTCATTTCCCTGACCACGGACAACTGACCCATGCGGGTCCGCATTCTCGGCTCGGCCGCCGGCGGCGGCTTGCCGCAATGGAACTGCCGCTGCGCCAACTGCGCGGCCGTGCGGGCGGGCGTTGTCCATGTCCGCCCGCGAACGCAGTCGTCGGTGGCCCTGAGCGCCGATGGCCAAGCGTGGTTCTTGCTCAACGTCTCGCCCGACATCCGGCAGCAGATCCTTGCTTTCTCGGCGCTTGGCCCGGCCGTTGGGACCGCGCCGCGTGGCACCACCTCGCGCGGCACGGGCATCACCGGCTGCGTCCTGACCGATGCCGAGCTCGATCACGCCGCGGGGCTCTTGTTTTTGCGCGAAGGCGGCGTGGGGCACATCCATTGCACGGCCACGGTGCGGCGCTGGTTGAACCGCTGGTTCCCGGTCGAACCGATCCTGGCCTCGTTTTCCCATCCACTGGCCTCGTTTCCCAGCACAATATGGCGCGATCTGCCGATCGATGCCGCGTGTGACCTCTGCCTGCCGGATGGGTCGCCCAGCGGATTGCGGGTGCATGCCTTCGAAGTCGCCCGCCACGTGCCACGGTTCGTCAATGATGACCAATGCTCAGACGAACGCCCAGAAGGCAAAGACACAGCCGCCGGGTCGGTCGTCGGATTGCGAATTCTCGACGCCAAGACGGGCGGGCTATTTGTCTATGCACCCTGCGTGGGCTCGCTCGACGATCCCTTGAAGCGTGTGGCGCGGGAAGCGGACTGCCTGCTCTTCGACGGTACATTCTGGGACGACGACGAGCCGATTCGCTGCGGGATCGGGAGCCGCACGGCACGGGCGATGGGGCACTTGCCCGTCGGTGGTCCAGAGGGGAGCCTGAGCTGGCTCAGCGGCCTGAGCGCTCGGCACCGTGTGTACGTTCACATCAACAACACCAATCCCGTGCTCGACGAGCGCGGGCCCGAGCACCGACTCGTGACCGAGCGGGGCGTGCGCGTGGGAGCCGACGGCGACAGTTTCGAATTGT
>DATLQY010000769.1:0-15430 GCA_035534975.1 Pirellulales bacterium | reverse complement strand
GGCTGGTCTTACCGAGAACCAGCCGGTCGCGTATCTGAATAACCTCCCAACGGAATCCGAGGCGATATTGCTCTTCGTAGCACCTGCCCTAAGAACCACTCTCCTCTGGACGGAACTCGTCTCTCGATGCAAAGAAGCAGGCGTTCCATGCGGAACGGAGCGAGAGATCTCGCCTGAAGTGAAAGTGCGAACGATCAGACAACGCCACACCTTGGCGCTATCGAGTTGGCGAGCTCTCCTAGCACATCTTACGCAAACGCTGAACATGGAAGGCGATATGGGCGCAATCTCGGACGTTTTTCAACTTCAGGGCCTCTGCGACCGAATGGACGACGAAGCGTTCTTGCCGCTGTCTTCGGAAGAATTGACTTCCTCGATCGGGTCTAGGTTGATTCAGTTCTGCAGGCTCGTCGATGATGTAGTGAGCCACCTCGTGGTCGACGGGCTTGCGACTGTTTCGGATGTCAGGGCAAGCAACCGTCCGGGATCATACCTTCGGCCCATGAAGATCTCCGGCTTCGGCTGCTATCTTCAAGTGAATTCGGAGCACTGGGTACGACGGAGATCCACCCCGATTTGGTTGAGCGTTAGGGACCAAGATTGGAAGCCGGCCCGCATCGCGCGAGACGCCCTGTTGCGACTCCAACTAGAGGATCCGCCCAAAGTTCTGGACGGCCAAGACGAACTGCTCGTACCAATAAGGGTTCCAATTGGGGTTGAGCGGGCGTCTGTGGTCGAGCACTTGCTTGCTCAGGTACGTGTTGTTGCCGATCTACTCGCCAAAGCCAATTCTCTACCTCCCTGAACGCATCCGAATCGGGGCCGTCCTCATGCTCTTCACCGGGAACGGCGCGGCCAGCGTTTCCGTCGGAAAACCTGCCAACAGAGGCGGTGGACGATGGATTGTTCTGAAGCTACGGTGACGACGGAGGTGCCGTCGACCACGCACATGGGCGAGCTCGCGGTGGCTGAAACGACGTATAACCGGGTTAGGCGACAAAACGGAGATTCCATCATGGCGTTCTGGCAGATTGCGAGCGGTGACGGCACAGTGGACTTGGAGACGGTTTTCCTGAAACTCAGCGTTGCGCTGCTCGGTCCTGGGGGCCTCGGCGACTACTTTGATCACCGGGCCGAGTACCTGGCTCTGAACGACGGGCACCTCGTTCGCGCCTTCTGCGAGGATGTCGAAGTTGGGGACGCCCTGATCCTGAAGCGGATGGTCAACCCGCACACCGCGGAGTGGGACATCAAGGGGGTCGGCATGGTCGTCGGGGCGTACCGCTACGAACCGATTTTCGAGCGCGTGGATGTGAGCCGATGGGACATGCAGCACTGCCGACGGGTGAATTGGATCGTGCCAAAGCGGGCGATCCGGGTTACTGGCGGCGGTGCCCCTGTCCGCATCCAGCGCTGCGCCGATGATAACATTTTGGTCGCTAAGGCCCGGGAACTGCTAGGCCAGCAGTAAAATTGAGCTTCCGGCGCCTAACCATCCACTGCGGCGCGTCGTGGTCCCAAGGAACGCGAATATCGTGGTCCGTCGATTGGTCCGTCCGGGCGGCATGATTCGACACGAACCCGCGGCACAACCAAGGCAAGGAGTTTCGTACCTTCGACCATACCGTGAAGTGACCACCAAAATCCAGTTTGGCCTCGAAAATTCAGGCCAAAACTTGGTATAATTCCTTGGAGTGCCTCGCTGGGACCGGAGTTGCGAGGACAACGAGCAGCGGAATGCCCGAGTTCATCGACGTCGACCCCGCCGAACTATACCTGCCCCCGAGCCGGTTGCAGGGGGCCGATCCGGGCAAACTCGCCCGGCAGATTGCAAAATATGGAGATTCCATCGCTGGGATACCGCCATTGCAAATCGTCCGGGGAAAGGACGGCCAATTCAGGATCAACGACGGAGTAACGCGCGCGACGCGAGCGGCGATGCTAAGGCCCGGACTATTGGTCCCCGCGGAAGTCATCCAAGAGTTGCCCAATCTCGATGTAACGAGAATGCCGAAGGTCAAGGATACGTTGCCATGAATAGCAAACTGGATACGGATCTGCTTGCCGCAATCACGGAGTTGCGGCAGCGATACCCGCATTGGCGGCTCGGTCAATTGATCGTAAACGTCGCGGGTTGGGTCGACCAAGAGATTTGGGACGTCGATGATGAGCAATTGCTCAAAGCCGCACGGTTGCATTTGGAGCAGTCGCCCTCTCGCAATCGGGAGCCAGACGCCGAACCTGACCTCAGCCCGCACTCGGCCGTTCCGAGGGCCTGAGAGTCAAGGCATCTCACTCGTATTACCTTGCGAGCATGGCTTTTGGGCGGCGATCGTCGTGCTGGTGTGCCTGGTCGCGCGCTAGCACCGCCAAGTCGAGTTGGGTGCGCCCGCTTTACCGTGTCGGGCCGACCGCTCGAACAATCGCCCCAAATCCGCCATTGGCGTGTTCCGCTTTGCGCTCCACCGGATGCGTGATTTTTCCGTCACGCGAACTTGACCTCGATTTGGTACCCCGTTCGCGGCATAAACGGATGGGCGTTGGGGCGCTGCAGGAACACAGGCACCGGGGTACGCGCACCGTGAAATCGAATCCACGGTCGGGCCCAAGCGATCTCGCGGGTTTGGTGAGTCACGCCCTGACCCGCGACGTCCTTGAACTCAATAGTCAACTTCCACCGTCTAACGAGAGTTCCGGGGATCGCCAGTACGTTTTGCGGGACGAAGAAGACGTATTGCTGAGGAATGTAACCGTGACTTGGCGGTGTGCGCACGGAAGGGGCGAGGATGCCACCGACGGCCGGCTGCTGCGGGTTCGGGTGTTGGCGGACCAGGCTGGCAAGCATCGTCGTTCTGTGGTAAGCATCCGAAGTGGGGTTCAGCAACTCGAACGGCTGGTGTGGAAATGTATGCAACGCAAGGGGGTGTTCCACGTCAACCATCTGGGGCGCGTGATTGAGAGTGAAGCACCAGAGGAACTGTTCGTACGCCAGCGGAAGAGGTGGTGCGGCGAGCGGTTGGGCATTCAACCGGCCTCCGCCGATGAACATCTGCAACTCGGCCGCCTTGTGAAATGCAAATTCCGCGATGCTAACCAAGGGATCTGCCGCTGCGTAAACCGTTCTCTGCTGCACCGAATTGTACCGGCCGCCGGACGAATAATAGGCACCGCCCCCCGACAGCACGTCCGCCCACGACCTTCCTCGGTCCGTCACGCGGTAGAATTGGGTCCCCGGCTGAGGAGTGTGAAGCATCGACAAGTGGGGCCAAAGACGCTTTGAATTCGACTTAGCCGCCACGACCTTGCGACTCCGCAAGGTACGCCATCAGCGCGGAGAGGGATTGAGGGCCGCCATCGGCCATACGGTTAATCAAGAGGTCGGAGGCATCTCCGTTCGGCGTATACCGCGGGCGATCAGCTTCTCCATTCTGGCGGGAAACCCGGGAAGGCATCCCGTTTTTCGTTTTGACTACTGGTGCGTGGATCCGCGCGGCGAGCGCGTGCCAATCGTAGTGAAACAGCGAAAGGAGCCTGTGAAGGCTGCCCTCCACCAGCAGCGCATTCTCCTCCCATCCCGGATCCTCTAGAATTCCCTCGAAGTCCTCGCCCTTTCTCCGCGCCGCCTGCTCAGCAGACATGCCTAGCATGCGAAGGAACCGAGCCGAGTCAATGCCGAGGACATGGCGCCACCACCCAAGCCGCGCTGATAATTCAGGTGGGTAGACTCTGTCGAATTCCTTGGCCAGCCTTTCGATCGTCGTATAACAGTGCATCGGATATTTTCCGTTCGCATTTTGGCAAGAAAGGCGTATTCCTTCCGCTTGCCTTTATTATCCAGCACGCCCGCCGAAAAGCAACCTGGGTTTCAGGCCCTGTAATGTACGGAATTCTCACGAATTCCGCTTCGCTCTATGATCAAGGCGGCTATTGCTCAATTGCCGCCGGTGCCTGCGGCGATTCCGACGCCGAGCCGACATCCGACAGCCGATAGAGCTTCCGCTCCTCGTCACTCAGTTCCCGGCCCGCGGCGCGCCGGGCCAACGCGATGAGTTCGTTCAGCCGCAGGTGCCAAAGACTGGTCGTGCCGTCTTCGGCCGCCGTCGCGAACCAGCGGCTATCGGGGCTGATCGCGGCGGCGTAAATCTCTGATGCGTGTTCGCGCAGTACGATCGGCGCAACGCCCGGCTCAGACGCCGTAAGGTCCCAAAGCCGGCCCGTCTTGTCCCTGCTGGCCGTGGCAAGCCAATGACCGTCGGGACTGAACGCCAGCGATGAAACCACTTCTTGATGTCCTCGCAAAAAAAGCGATTCTCGCGGCACTCCCCGCTCGGTCATCTTCCAGAGCCGCACCGTGTCGAAGGCGCCTGGCGTCGCCAGCCACTTCCCGTCGGCACTGAAACCCACCGCCACGATCACGCCGTCGCGGCCGTCCAACACGTCCGGCGCCGCCGCCGGGTTGGCGGACATCAGGTCCCAAACGCGGGTCGTGGCATCCGCGCTGGCGGTCACGAGCCAGCGGCTGTCGGGGCTGATTGCCACAGCGTGAATGGCATCGCCGTGACCGCGCAGGATGAAGGGCGCCGCCGATGGGTCGCTTGCGGTCAAATCCCACGCGCGGGCTATCCCTTCCTGACCGCCCGTCACCAGCCAATGGCCGTCAGCGCTTATGGAAAGGCACAGCACTTCGTCGTCGTGACCTCGCAGCACGGTTGGCGCGGCCGAAGGGTGCCTGGCCTTCAGGTCCCACAGCCGGGCCGTCTTGTCGGCACTTGCCGTGGCAAGCCATCGATCGTCGGGGGTGAAGGCGACCCTCCAAACCGCGCCCTTGTGTCCGGTAAGGACGGCGGGCGACGCCCCGGGATCGCCGGCCGCAACGTCCCATAGCCGCACTGTTCCGTCGAGCCCCGCCGTCGCCAGCCGGTGGCCGTCGTGGCTGAAGGCAACGTCCCAAACGCCCGCTTCGTGTCCGGCGAGCACGACCGGCGGAACCGATAGATCGCCGGCTTTCAGGTCCCAGAGGCGCGCGGTCTTATCGGGGCCGCCGGTAGCAAGCCAGCGACCATCGCGGCTCACCGCCAGCGCGCGAATAAGCTGTGTGTGGCCGCGCAATATGACCGGCGCCGCCGTCTCGTCGGGTCGTTCGAGCGACCACAATCGTGCCGCCGCGTCGGCGCTGGCGGTCGCCAGCCATCGGCTGTCGGGGCTAACGGCGAGCGCGCGAATTTCGCTGTCGTGCCCGCGCAAGACGTGTGCGACGGTCGTGGGATCAGCTCCATCGAGCTCCCAAACACGCACGGTCTTGTCCTCACCGCCGGCCAGCAGCCTGCGACCGTCGGGGCTGAAAGCGACGCAGTAGACGGCCGCTTCGGGACCGCTGAACCGCTTTGCCTCCAACGACGGGTCGCGGGCCGTCAGGTCCCAAACGCGCACGGTCTGGTCCGAACTCCCCGTGGCCAGGCGGCGGTTGTCAGCACTGAACGCCACGGCGTTAATTTGGCCAGAATGCCCCTCCAGAATGAGCTCCGTTTTCACCGGATTTTCCGCCGACAAGTTCCCCGGCACAGTCGCAGTAAGGTCCCACAACCGCGCAGTCTTGTCCTCTCCCGCGGTTGCGAGCCAACGGCCGTCGGGACTGACGGCCAGGCCCAGGATCGCGCCCACATGTCCGCGGAATACGTATTGGGCATCCGCCGGTTGATCGGCGGCGAGGTCCCATACGCGGGTGGTCCCATCGCCGCCTGCGGTTACCAGATGTCGACCGTCGTTCATGAATGCCACGGCGTCAACGCTGCGTTTGTGACCATTCAAGACCACGGGCGTCCCACCGGGCTGAGAGGTTGTCATGTCCCAAAGTCGCGCCGTTTCGTCGTTCGATGCCGTGGCGAACCAATGGCCGTCGGCGCTGAAGGCCACCGCATTGATCGTTTCCGCGTGGCCCGCCAGAACGATCGGTTTTGCCGCCGGTTCGGTGGCAGACAAATCCCAGAGCCGCGCGGTCGCATCTTGGCCGCCGGTGGCGAGCCAATGGCCGTCGGGGCTGAAGGCCGACGCGAAGACGCGCCCTGTGTGGCCGCGAAGCACGATCGCCGACGTGGCGGGGTCGACCGCCGTGAGATCCCAAAGCCGCGCGGTCTGGTCGAAACTGGTGGTCACCAGCCAGCGACCGTCGTGGCTGATCGCCGTCGTCGAAAGCGCGTCGTCGTGGCCGGGCAAGGCTCGGCCTCCGATCATCGCCAAGGCGTCGCGGAGCACCTGCTGGACCTCCACCAACGGAGACTCTCCACCGGCAATTGATGTACGAATCGCCTCGACCGCCAGGAGCAGGCCCCGTTGCGGTTGGAGGGCCAGCAACTCGCGCGACTGAGATGCCAACCTCAGGGCGTTCGCCACGCGAGCCTGGCGCTCGGCCTGTTTTCGTTGTTCCGTTTCGCGCTCCTTGGCCTTGGTCGCGAGAACGGCGCTTTCGTCGGCGCGGCGTCGCTCGTGATCGACCACCAGCGTGGCGGCCACCGACGCGACGGCCACCAACACAAGTGCCGCCGCCCCGGCTTGCGTCCAAGAGCGGTGCCGCCGCGCCCAGCGGGCCAATCGCCGCGGCGCCGATTCAGGAAAGGCCAACACCGGTTCGTCGGCCAACCAATGTTCGATATCATCGGCCAATGCCCTCGCTGAAGCGTAACGGTCGGCGGGTTGCTTGGCCATCGCCTTCAGGCAGATCGCACCCAATTCGACGGGCGTCGCCTTGTTGACGCTCCCGGGCGGAGGGAATTCGCCCCGCTCGACCTTTCGCAGGATCGTCCCCAGGTCATGGTCCTGAAAGGGCGGAACGCCGGTCAGCAGAAAATAGAGCGTGGCGCCAAGGCTATACACATCGCTGGTGGGGCCCACCACGTCGAGCCGCCCCGCCGCTTGCTCGGGGCTCATGTAGTGCGGCGTGCCGATCGCCGAGCCCATCATCGTGGGCATCGAACCGGCCATTGAGGCCGGCGACAACGGCCGTTCCTCAATGGCGGAGGCCGTTTCGGGCCGATCGAGGAGCTTGGCTAGGCCCCAGTCGACGACCAGCGTTTCGCCGAACTTGCCAAGCATGATGTTGGCGGGCTTGATGTCGCGGTGTACCACGCCGCGGCAGTGGGCGTACTCGATCGCGTTGCAAACTTCGATCAGCCGGCCGAGGAGTTTTCGGAACGCTAGGGCGCCTTCACCCGTCTTCAGATCGGCCGCCGAGCGTTCGCCCCGCGAGTGGTTGTCGGAGCTCCGTTCGCCCGGCGAACGGACAACCGAGTGGAACTGCTCGACGGCTTCTTGCAAACTGGTGCCGCGGATGAAGCGCATCGCGTAGTAGGGGCGGCCGTCGGCATAGGTGCCCAGTCCATAGACGGGCACGATGCCCGGGTGTTCCAGCCCGCCGGTGACCTCGGCTTCGAGCAGAAACCTCGCCCGGCTGGCCTGGTCGTCGGCGTGGCGCTCCTGAATTTGCTTCAGTGCCACCTCGCGGTGAAGTTCCTCGTCGTTGGCCACGAAGACTTCGCCCAGCCCACCCTTGGCGTGAGGGCGCAACGGCCGGAAACGGATTCGCGCGACCGTCGTCTCCGTATCCGCATCTTGTGGGACCACGGTCGCATAGCGGTCGGGCTTGGGCCGCGCCGCGGCGATCCAGGCAAACGTTTGCTGCAGATCGGGGTCGGCCAGTTTCTCGAGCTCGCCTGCGAGCGTGTCGAACGATCCGATGGCGGCCAAAGTCCTGGTCGGGTCGTTGCCGTGCTTCTCCAACTCCTCTGCCACCCGGGTTTCGAGCCGCGCCAGTTGACCGCGAGTCAAGGCCCCCTGGGACACCAACAACGCGCCCAGCGTTTGCGTCTTATCGGCGACCCAAGTCCGAAACGCGCTTCCCACGGCCGCGCGGTCCACCAGCCCGCCGTGGATGGCGAGGATGCCCAAAAGGAGATTGCGGTCGGGGCTCATCGTATAGTGAGATTTTTGTCCGGAGGCTCCATTGTGAATTGCAGTTTCACGTCGATAGTATAGCATGATCCGTCTAAGCTCGGACCCCTGACATGGCATCGCCCCTATGCTCACCAGCGAAACACGCCGGCACGATTTTCCCGCACTCTCGGAAATGACCTACCTCAACACGGCGGCCGAGGGGATTCCGCCGCGAGCCTTGGGCGAGGCGCTCGAGCGGTACGTTCGAGACAAGCAGCAAGGGATGGACGGCCGCGAGGCCCACTTCGCCCAGTGGGAAGCGGCCAAGGCACTGGTTGGGCAATTCTACGCTCTCTCCGCGGCCGAAGTGAGCATCTGCTCTTGCTCGTCGGAAGCTTATAACCTGGCGGCTATGGCCTTGCGGCTGCGCGAAGGGGACGAGGTGGTGATCAACGATCTCGACTTCCCCGCCGGCGCCACTCCTTGGTTGCAAGCCGGTTCGCCCGCCAAGGTCAAGATCTGGAGGAACCGCGAAGGGGCGCTTCGAGTCGAGGACCTGCAGCCGCTCATTGGTGCGAAGACGCGGCTGGTGACGGTGTCGCTCGTGAGCTTCTTCAACGGCTTCATGGTGCGGTTGCCGGAGGTGATCGCGGCGGTTCGAAAGCACTCGCCGGCACTTGTGGCCGTCGATGTGACGCAGGCCCTGGGCCGCATTCCGCTCGACCTGGGCGGGGCGGACCTGATCGTGAGCAGCACGCACAAATGGATCCTGGCGACCCATGGCGGCGGGCTGGTGGGCGTGCCCGCCCACCGCGCGGCCCAGTGGACCGTACCGGCCGGCGGTTGGTTCAACCTCGACGACGCCTTTGGCCCGTCGCGGTTCGAGCGCGCCGTGAGCCGTCCAGGCGCGGCGAGCTTTACGGTCGGAATGCCCAACTTCCCGGCAGTCTATGCGATCCGCGCCGCACTCGACTACATCCAGGGTGTGGGCGTCGAGGCGATCGACCGCGCCGCGCGGCCGTTGGTGCTAGCCTGCCTGGAGGAATTGAGCTCGTTACCCGTCGAGCTGCTCACGCCCAACGAACCGGACCACGTGGCGGGCATTCTGGCATTTCGCCACCCGCGGGCCGACGAAATCCACAAGCACCTGCACTCGAGGCAGATCCACGTCATGAGCCACGCCGGCCGGCTGCGCGTCGCGTTGCACGGTTACAACACGATGGCCGACGTCGAGCGGTTCGTTCGCGAGCTGCGCGAGGCGCTGCAGAAAGTGGTGTGAATACCACACGGTTGACTCAACGACTTGTGACGTTTACGATTGCGTCAAGTGCGACAGGGACGCAGCGCGCACTTCCCAAGGAGTTGCATTCCGTGGCAACACTACGATTCGATCCAAGCAGCATCGCGAGCGATCCACGCGAAATGCCGGCCTACGGCATTCCCGACGCGGCTCGATATCTCCAACTTCCGGAGGCAACGTTGCGGTCGTGGGTGCTGGGCCGCGATTACGAGACGGAACGCGGCAAGCGGCGGTTCAAGCCCTTGATTGCGTTGCCGAACGCACACGCGCGGCTTTTGTCTTTCTTCAACCTTGCAGAAGCGCACGTGTTGAGTGGATTTCGGCGAAACCATCGGGTTCGGTTGGTCCACATTCGATCTGCCCTCGATTACGTGGCCGCCAGGTTTGGTTCTCCACACCCGCTGATTGACCTGCGATTTGAGACAGACGGAGCGAAACTGTTCATCCGCGAGCTTGGCAAACTGGTTGACGCTTCAGCATATGGTCAGGTGGTCATGGAAGAGGTGTTGTCTCACCTCGAACGGTTCGAGCGCGAGGAGCGGGTCGTCGCACGGCTTTACCCATTCACTCGTTCCCGGAGCCTGCCGAGTCCCCGGTGTGTACTCATCGACCCGCGGTTTTCGTTCGGACGGCCTGTGCTCGCCCAATCGCACGTGGCCACCGCGGTAATCGCCCAGCGATATCGTGCGGGCGAATCCGTAGACGAATTAGCCGACGACTATGGCTGCCAAAGGCTCGAAATCGAAGAAGCGCTCCGCTACGAGCTCCGACTCGAAGCCGCCTGAAAAAGCAGTCTTCTTTCTCGATAAGTGTCTCGGCCGCAAGGTCGTCGCGTCGGCATTGCGCCAAGTCGGCCTGCACGTCGAAGTCTTGACAGATCACTTTGCGCCGGACACACCTGACGCCGAGTGGTTGCCGGTCGTCGGGAAGCGTCACTGGGTGATCTTGACCAAAGACAGACAAATTCGCAATAACCAGATTGAGATCGTCAAGTTGATGGAATCGGGCGCCCCGTGCTTTAGCCTAACATCGGCGGACATGACCGGTTCGGAAATGGCCCGGGCTTTCGCGGCGGCATTGGCTGACATGCGGCGCTTTCTTGTGAAGTTTTCGCCACCGTATGTGGCGACGATCACACCATCGGGTAGGGTATCGATGTTGCTGACCCACTCCAAATTGATCAAGAAACTCCGATATCCAGCGCCACCTTACTTGGGGCGACGGGATAGTTCATTCCCATCGTCCGTTTTCGAAAGTAGGGGGGGCACAACTGTCCGCACTGTCCGCATCACCCACCTCGTGAACGCAAATGTCAGTTTGACATGTGGTTACGTCGTTTGTTGGTGCGGACAGTCGTCTCATTTTCAACTGTCCTGTCCGCACTGTCCGCAACTGTCCGCATAGACCGCATGTTTGGGCGATATGGGACGTTTGGGGTCTTCTAATTCGTAAGATGCCGTCGGCTTGCCCGTGACCCACTGCGCGGGTGTCCCGGTTTCACGTTGGTTTTCTAGTTCACGCCTGCCGCGAGTTGAGCACCATGCCACGCCAGTTGAGCGCCTTGCCACGCCAGTTGAGCACCTTGCCACGCCAGTTGAGCGCCTTGCCCCGCGAGTTGAGCACCTTGCCCGCCGGTTGAGTGCCTTGCCCCGCCAGTTGAGCACCTTGCCCGTCAGTTGAGGGCCTTGCCCCGCCAGTTGAGCACCTTGCCCGCCAGTTGAGCACCTTGCCCGTCAGTTGGGCGCCTTGCCCGCCAGTTGAGCGCCTTACTCGAACAATTTGCATTTCGCCTTTTGCATTTCGCCTTTTGCATTTTGTCCCATGTCCCCTGTTGAGAACCCGGAGAAATCCGCCTTTGGCCTGGCCCCCTGCCTCCATCTGTTTTTCATCCTTCCTCCTTCATCCTTCCCTCTTCCCCTCCCCCTCCCCCTGGCAGTAAGTTAGGAATTTCAGCGTCAGCAGCGTCAGCACGGACCTGTTCGCCGCGCGCAACATGCTGCTGCTAATTGGCTTGCGAATGTCGCCGCGATCTTATCGCGATCTTCCAGCCAGCGTCAGCAGCGTCAGCATGGCCGCTGCCCAGCGTCAGCGACGAAGGCCAGCCGGGAGCGATCGCTGTCGACGTCCTCTTGATCGAGCACGGACATTAGTTGCGATTGCCGCAGGGCCGCGACAGCGGTGCGGCGCTATGGACCCGCGCGGACAAGCTTGACAATCGGCACGGCAACTACGTCCCGCCGCGAACACGAAATCGGTTGAAAACGGCGTTCAAGTCGTCCAAGTCGTCCATCTACTAATAGGGGGGAATGTCGCGCGCGTCGCAAACCTTTCCCGATACCTGACTTGCGCACACCACTTCCTTCGTGGCCATGCCGGAGCGGGCGGCCCAAGTCGTCCAATAAGTCGTCCAAAAACGGCGCGCAAGTCGTCCGACAGCCGGCCATCGTGACGCTCCAGGGCGCGAGCCCTGGCATCAGCTTTGTCCAATGCCTCCCTTCTGCCGTCTGCTCCCTTCCTCCTTTTGTTTTCATCCTTCATCCTTCCCTTTTTCCCCACCCCCCCACCCCCGGGAAGATAGGAAAAACAGCGTCCGCAGCGTCCGCCAAGGTCGCAACCCATTGAAACCATTGGCCTTGCGCTTCGATATCGGGCTTCCTGCCCGGTGGCCGTCAGCGTCCGCACGATCGAGCCGCAGCCTCCGAACCAACCTCACGGCGAGAACGAAATGAGGCGTCGCACCTCGACAAATACGGAGTAGTCGCGTGCCCACCAAGTTGCTGAACCGCGAGCGGTCCCCAAGCCGCCGAACCGCTCTGACCGCGTCCGGCCTCAACTCCGCCAGGTTGACCAGCTTGCATTAATGTCAGATGTATGATACATTATTGTAATTTACCGACTTATACATGAGACGATAAATGCGATCCAACGCCTATCCATCCTTACCACTTCCGGTCAAACGCGCCCTAAAAAAACTGGGCGAGGATATTGCTGACGCGCGCCGACGTCGACGCATCCCGACCACGCTCATGGCCAAGCGCGCCATGATCAGCCGCGCGACGCTGGCCCGCGTCGAGAAAGGCGTTCCTCAAGTGTCACTCGGTATCTACGCGACGGTATTGTTCATCCTGGGACTCGAAAAGCGCTTGGCCGACCTCGCCGACGTCCGTGCGGATGACATTGGCTTGGGACTGGAAGAAGACCGCCTACCGCGGAGAATTTATCTACCGCGACGTAAACGAGATACGAAGCCATGACCGAACGTGCCGTTTTCGTCTGCGTCGATCTCGATGGCACGCCGGTGCTGGTCGGAAAGCTACACGCACGCTTTCGCAAGAACCGCGAGAGCGCCACATTCACCTACGATCCTTCCTGGCTCAGCCATCCTTCACGCTTTGCATTAGAGCCCGCTCTGGTCTTACACGACCTATCGCACTATACCCACACTGGCCAGGCGATGTTCGGCGCCTTCGGCGACTCCGCACCGGATCGATGGGGCCGTATGCTCATGCGCCGAGCGGAACGGCGGCGTGCGAAAGCCGAGAATCGCGCCCCGCGCACTTTAAACGAAATCGATTGCCTGCTCGGCGTCGACGACGAGACGCGCCAAGGTGCGTTACGATTTGCCGAGCAACCTGGCGGACCCTTCCTGGCAGTCTCCGGCGTTGGCCCGCGGGTGCCGCCGCTCGTTGAACTTCCGGCCTTGCTCGGCGCGTCCGATCGCATCGCCGTCGATGAAGATACTGAAGACGATCTCCGACTGCTGGTCGTGCCTGGCTCGTCGTTGGGTGGATCGCGTCCGAAGGCGTCGGTGCGCGATCATGATAACGGCCTGCTGATCGCCAAATTCCCACACCCTGGCGACGAAGTCAATCAACCCGCCTGGGAATCGCTGGCACTACGTCTGGCATCATGCGCCGGCATCAACGCCTCAAAAGGGCGATTAGAAACCGTTGTGGATCGGTCGGTGCTTTTGCTGAACCGTTTTGATCGAGTAGGTATCCGCCGCATTCCCTTCTTGTCCGCGATGAGCTTGCTACGAGCAAGCGATAACGAGTCACATAGTTATTTGGAAATTGCCGACGCGCTTCGCCAATGCAGCGCGGCACCCAGCGAGGACCTGGTCGAGCTATGGCGCAGAATCGTATTTTCAATTTTGATTTCCAACGTCGATGATCATTTGCGCAATCACGGTCTCTTATGGGAAGGCCCGGCCGGCTGGCGGCTGGCACCGGCCTATGACCTCAACCCGACGCCCACCGATATCCGGCCACGCGTATTGAGCCTGGCGGTGGATGATCAGGAACATACAGCATCGCTCGAACTTGCCTTCCAGGTCGCCGAGTATTTCGGAATCGGCAAAAAGGCGGCTCACCGAATCGCCAACGAGATAGGCCAGGCTGTCGCTTCGTGGCGGAACGAGGCCCAACACCTCGGAATACGGGGAACTGAAATCGACCGCATGGCATCGGCGTTTGAGCACGCGGACTTGCGGCAGGCGATTAACCACCCATAATTAGCGAAGATTGCCGGGCGATGCGGCAATTAGCGGCCTAGGTAGTCTTGCAGCTTGCGCGGGCCAGCAAACGGCGCCTGCGAGATAACCTACCGCCCCAGCGGCCATGGCAGGTTCGAAACCTACCCCACAGTCACCTAATGCGCGGCGGCGACGGCCGACTTTTCCATCCGGCTTTCCGCGAGGGACGTGTCGATGGCGAGGTTCAACGTGACGCTCCAGCGGCCGGTGGCGTCGGCCTGGATGTGCCAGTGCGGGACCACGACCACCGATTGGTGAACTAGCTCGAAGCCCCCCTCCGACTGGCTCACCGTTTCGATCGGATAAGTCCAGATCGAACCCAGGCAGCTCGAACGCAGGATCAGCTCGATTCCCAGCCACTCATCGACCAGGCCGATCGCGCCGGTGTGGTTCAGGTCGAGCTGACGGCCCAGGTGGCCCAAGCGGCGCTGGCCGCCGTCGTGGAAGTAACGGTCGTCGCAGCCCGGCGGCAAGCCGGCGAAATTGAACTCGACGCCGAAGTGAAACGGCGCGCCCGGCGGCAAGCCTTCGAGCATGTAAGCGATCTCCAACGCAGAACTGCCCGCCGAGAGCGTGATGCCCTTGGTGATCTTGATCGCCTGACCGCAGGCCGTCCCCTGCCGCGTGAGCTGCACCTGGATGCGGTTGGGATTGCGCCGCACGCGGGCTTCATAAGCGCCCGTGACGAAATCGCCCAGCTCGCGCGCCTGCCCGCCGGCCACCGCCGTGAGCGAGGCCTCGCCATCGAAGAAGTGGTCCAAGAGACTCTTGCGCGGGTAGGTGTCGTACTGCACGCGCTGGTCGAGACCCGGCTGTTTGAAGACGACCCGCTCGTGGATGCTGGCCATCTGGCCGTTGGCGCCGCTGGGGCCGGCAAGCACCTTGCGGTGGTAGGCTTCCGCGCGTCGGGCAAGCGTGGCCAACAGGTTGTGGCAGATCGAACGCACGTCGAGCTCGTACAGCTCGCCGCCGCGGTAGGGCGAGATCAACGTCGCCAGCTTGTCGTTGGCCAGGAATACCTCTTGCCGGGCGTCGAGATTGAAGTCCCCCGGCGTGGCTTCGACCCAAGGCTCGACGCGGTCGACGGCGCGGTCCAAAAGATTGTCGGACGCGATCAGGTGATTGTAGACCGCGTTACGCAGGTGCGGCAGGTAAATGCCGCCAAAGGCGCCGTGCCAATAGGCGCAGTTGCACTGGCCGCGGTACAGCTCGGTGCGGGCCGATTCGACAAGCTCGTGGTCGGCGTGCGATTCCTCGGCCGCGGCCAGCTTGCGGCTGACCATCAGCATGCGGGTGTACATCTCGTCGCTTTCAGGGTACTTGACCTTGAAGTTCCGCCAGAAGCCCCCCTTGACGAACTGCGAAAGCGAGGGCCAGCGCGGGTCGTGCTCCAACTCGTGCCGCAGACGCTCGTATTCGATCAACTGGTCGGCCGGCAATGCCCATTCGGTCATCTCGCGATAACTGGCATCGGGCAGGTAGATCTTGCCGGCGGGCGGAACGTTGTCGACGGCCTCCCCCAGCGTCGTGACCCGCAGCCAGCTTTCATTGGCCACCAGAAGATCGAGAAACCGGGCGAGCCAACCGTTGGTGTAGACGTGCTTGTGCGTTTCGGGCCAGGTGCCGAACTTCTCGCCGTCGTCGCCGAACACCACCACCGAGCCGGGCCG
>DATLQY010000768.1:0-6991 GCA_035534975.1 Pirellulales bacterium | reverse complement strand
TAGACGCTCGGCCAGAAATGTGTCCGGCGCGAGAAACTCGTGGAACTGCCGTTTGAAATCCTCCCGCAGGGCGAGTGCCGTGGGCGAATCGGGTTCCTTCAGCACCCATTTCAGGGCCACGCACGCATCCAAGACGTACTTCATCGTTCGTCGCGGACTTCGCGGACAAGCTCCACCGCGATGTTCGTTTCCCGGAGTGTTTTCCGAAACGACTCAGATCGTTCCTGAACCCGTCGGGCGACGACTGGGTCCACGGGGCGGCGAGCGGCTATACTGGCGCAGAGGGCCTCAAGATCGCTCATGATGTCGGTGGTGATCGTTTTGGTGCTCATGCTCATGAGCTAATTGTGGATTAGTCCATCTTGCCTATCATCAAGGATAGCAGAAGAAAGTCGAAATGCCAATTCGGTCCGTCACTGAATCACCAAACTGAACGCGGAGCGTCCGCAGAGCCGCTACCACGCGGGAGCGTGGGAACGAGGAAGGGCGGGGAGCTACCCTACCGGCGGGCTCTTGGGGTACGACCCAAGCACCTCCAATCGTAGGGCTTTGCGCTCCAGCGCCGTGAGCGCCTTGCGCACGCGGGCTTCCTGCTCGTGACCGTCGAGCTCGACGAAGAACAAGTAACAACCGTCCGATTGGGGAATGGGAAACGACTCGATCCAGGTCAAGTTCAGCCGGTTCCGTTTGAAAATCGTGATCGCGTCGGAGAGCGAACCGGGGCGATGGGCCACCTGAAACATCAGGGCCGTCTTATCTTGTCCGCTTTTCGCGGCCGAGCTGTCGCCGATGACGGCGAATCGCGTGACGTTGGCCGCGTTATCCTCGATCTTTTCGGCTAAGACGTCGAGTCCGTAGTAAGTGCCGGCCTGAATGCTGGCGATCGCCGCGGCCCCCTGCTTGTCTTTGGCCAGTTGCGCCGCGGTCGAAGTGCTGGTGACCTCGATCGTCCTCGCGGCCGGCAAGTGCTTGAGGAGCCAATTGCGGCATTGCGAGAGCGCTTGCGGGCGGCTGTAGACCTCGGCCACTTCGGACCTAGGGCACTTGCCAAGCAGGTAATGATGGATCCGGAGTTGCACCTCACCGCAAATCCGCACCCGCAATCTTGTGAACATGTCGAGCGTGTCGGCGATCCGCCCGTCAGTCGAGTTCTCGACCGGCACGACGCCGTAGTTCGCGTGGCCGCGGTTGACTTCCTCGAAGACGGCGGCGATGCTTCCCACCGGCACGTGCTCGACACTGGCGCCGAAACGGTCGAGCGCCGCCAGGTGGCTGTAGCTGTAGCCGGGCCCCAACACCGCCACTCGCAATGGACGTTGCAATGCCCGAGCGCCGCTTACCAGCTCGCGGAACACCGCCCGGACCGCGTCGTTCGAGAGCGGCCCTTTGTTGAGCGTCACCGCGTGCGTGATCGCATCGGCTTGGGGTTCGGGCGGATCGACCGGCTGATCCGTTTTACCCAACTGCGTAACCAACCTGGTCCGCTCGTTGATCAACTTGACCAACTCGCGATCCAAACGATCCAGGCGCCCCTTCAAGCCAAGATCGGCCTCCCCGCGGTTGGTCCCTTTTTTCGCGTTGCGGTTCGGCTCTTTGGCCATGAAATGCTCTCAAAGGGCGTTGGGGCAACGACCTGCACCGACGGTTGACACCCCTCGCGTCCCCTTGTACTTGGGCAAAATGGGAGTGTCAAGCCGCCACTGTCATTTTGGCAGCGAGTGCCGCCAAGTTGAATGGGTCGTGTCAAAATGGCAGAGTCCCGCCGCATTCGTGGAACTGGGCTATCTCAGGCCATGACCTTGTGTCCGCGCAACGTGTTATCTGGCAACTATTTTCGTGTAGCAATCGGACCGCACGGCACCGGCATGGACTTTGCTCTGAATTGGGCGGTAGGTTGGCCTTTCCAGGCTGACAGGACCAGTGTGAAACGGCGCGGCGCGAACTCCCGTCAGGCTGGAAAACCTAACCTACCGACAAGGAGCAAAGCATGGCACAAGGCGAGAAGATTATCGGCATCGACCTGGGCACGACCAACTCGGTCGTGGCCGTGATGGAAGGCGGCGATTCCAAGGTGATCCCCAATCAAGAGGGGAACCGGCTCACTCCGAGCGTAGTCGCGTTTACCGAGAAAGGCGACATCCTCGTCGGCGAGCCGGCGCGGCGCCAGGCCGTCACCAACCCGACGCGCACCGTGTACTCGATCAAGCGATTCATGGGCCGGCGGCACAGCGAAGTGGCCAGTGAGGAGAAGATCGTCCCCTACAAAGTCGTCGGAGGTCCGCAGGATTACGTCAAAGTCAAGATCGGTGACGCCGACCACACGCCGCCTGAAGTCTCGGCCAAGATACTGCGCAAGCTCAAGGAGTCGGCCGAAGCGTACCTCGGCCACAAGGTGAACAAAGCCGTGATCACGGTGCCCGCCTACTTCAACGACGCCCAGCGGCAGGCGACGAAGGACGCCGGCCAGATCGCCGGCCTGGAAGTCGCGAGAATCATCAATGAACCGACCGCGGCTGCCATGGCCTACGGGCTCGACAAGAAGAAGGCCGAGAAAATCGTGGTATTCGACCTAGGCGGCGGGACGTTCGACGTTTCCGTTCTGCAGGTCGACGACGGTCTGTTCCGCGTGATCAGCACCAACGGCGACACGCACCTCGGCGGCGACGACTTCGACCAGGTGCTGATGAATCACGTGGCCGATCAGTTCAAGAAAGAGCAAGGGATCGACCTGCGCAAGGATACGATGGCCCTACAGCGTCTGCAGGAAGCCTGCGAAAAGGCCAAGAAGGAGCTCAGCTCGCAAAGCTCGACCGACATCAACTTGCCGTTCATCACGGCCGACGCCAGCGGTCCCAAGCACTTGCAGATGAACATCAGCCGAGCGAAGTTCGAGCAATTGGTCGACCATCTGATCGAGCGCTGCCGCGGACCGGTGTTGCAAGCCCTGGAAGACGCCAAGCTCAAGCCCGGCCAGATCGACGAAGTCGTATTGGTCGGCGGCTCGACGCGCGTGCCCAAGGTGCATGAACTGGTCAAGAAGCTGTTCAACGACAAAGAACCGCACAAGGGGGTCAATCCCGACGAAGTCGTGGCCGTCGGCGCCGCGATCCAGGGGGGCGTACTGGCAGGCGACGTGAAGGACGTGCTGTTGTTGGACGTCACGCCGCTTTCGCTGGGCATCGAGACCCTGGGAGGCGTCATGACCAGACTCATCGACCGGAACACGACGATCCCGACCGAGAAGAAGAACGTATTCAGCACGGCCGACGACAGCCAAACCGCCGTGACCGTGCGTGTCTTCCAAGGCGAGCGCGAAATGGCCAACGATAACCGGCTGCTCGGTCAGTTCAACCTGGAGGGCATTCCGCCCGCTCCGCGCGGCGTACCTCAGATCGAGGTCAAATTCGACATCGATGCCAACGGCATCCTCAACGTCTCGGCCAAGGATCTCGGGACGGCCAAGGAACACAGCGTGCGCATCGAACAGTCGAGCGGTCTGAACGAAGCAGAAATCGAGCGGATGCGGAAGGACGCCGAATCGCACGCCGCCGACGACAAGAAGAAGCGTGAGTTGGCCGAGTCGCGAAACCAGGCCGATATGATGTGCTTCCAAATGGAAAAGTTGATGAAGGAACATGCGGACAAGCTCAGCGATACGGACAAGGCCCCGCTCGAATCGGCAATCCAAAAAACGCGCGACGTTGCCAAGGGCGAAGACGCCCAGGCCATCAAGTCGGCGGTCTCCGCGTTGGAGCAAGCCTCGCACGCCTTCAGCAAGACGCTCTATGAAGCTGGCGCCAAGGCCGGCGCCGGCTCGCCAACCGGTGAAAGCGATGGTGGGCCCCCCGGCGGTTCGTCTGACGGCGCTCCCGGCGGTGATGACGACGTGATCGATGCCGAATTCGAAGTCAAGGATTCGAAGTAGTCATTCGTCATTGGTCACTGGTCATTCTCTTGTTCCCACGTTCCGTGTCTCTTGTTTCCCCTCGTTCCCACGCTCCGCGTGGGAACGTAGCCTCGGCCGCTCCGCGGCCACGTCAATGCGGCCCGTACTCGCGATGACTTGACACTGGCCCTCCGTTTCGCACTGGGACGCGGAGCGTCTACGACATACCGTTCCCACGCGGAGCGTGGGAACGAGGATCCATGACTAAGGACCAAATCATGCCCTTCCGCTTCGACAAGCTCACCATCAAGGCCCAAGAGGCCGTCCAGAACGCGCAGGAATTGGCTGCCCAGCGCGGCAATCCGCAGATCGACGCGGTGCATCTTCTGGCGGCCCTGATGGCCGAGCGCGAGGGTGTGTTCGGCGCCATCCTCGACAAGATCGGGGCCAACCGTTCTCAGCTCCAAACGGTCGTCGACGCCGAATTGGGCCATTTTCCGCGCAGCTCCGGCGGAGCGCCGCCCCAACCCGCCGGCAGCCTGACATCGGTCTTCGAAGCTTCCGCGCGCGAGGCCGAGGCGATGAAAGACGAATTCGTCTCGGTCGAGCACCTCTTCTTGGCACTGACCAAGGTCGATACCAAGGCGCGCTCGCTCTTGCGACTCAACGCGATCACCGATCAGCAGGTACTCGAGGCCCTGCGCACGGTCCGCGGCAGTGCACGCGTCGAAGACCAGAACCCCGAGGCCAAGTTTCAGGCATTGGAGAAGTACGGCATCGACCTGGTCGAGCGGGCACGCCAAGGGAAGCTCGACCCCGTGATCGGCCGCGACCAGGAGATCCGCCGCGTGATTCAGGTCCTTTCGCGCCGCACGAAGAACAACCCCGTGTTGATCGGCGAGCCGGGAGTGGGCAAGACGGCGATCGCCGAGGGGCTGGCCCTGCGGATCGTCGAGGGCGACGTGCCGCAAAGCCTGAAGAACCGCCGCGTGGTCGCGCTCGACATGGGCGCATTGGTCGCCGGCACGAAGTTCCGCGGCGAGTTCGAAGAGCGGCTCAAGGCGGTGCTCCGCGAGGTGCAGGCCGCCGGCGGCAACGTCGTGTTGTTCATCGACGAGTTGCACACCGTGGTGGGCGCCGGCGCGGCGGAAGGGGGCAGCGACGCCGCCAACCTGCTCAAGCCGGCGTTGGCCCGCGGCGATCTGCGTTGCATCGGCGCCACGACCCTCGATGAGTACCGCAAGTACATCGAAAAAGACGCCGCGCTGGAACGCCGTTTTCAGCCTGTCATGGTGGGCGAACCCAACGTCGAGGACACGATCGCCATCCTTCGCGGGCTCAAGGGGCGCTATGAAGCGCACCACAAGGGAGTCAAGATCAAAGATTCGGCCCTGGTGGCCGCCGCCAGGCTTTCGCACCGCTATATCACCGACCGGTTCCTGCCCGACAAAGCCATCGACCTGATGGACGAGGCCACCAGCAAGCTGGCCATGGAGCTGCAAAGCGTTCCGACGGAGATTGACCAGGTACAGCGGCGAATCGTGCAACTGGAGCTGGCCGCACGGCAACTGGCCGAGGAGACCGAGGAGCACGCCGTGGAAGGCAAGGCGGAGATCGAGGAGGAGCTCGGAGATCTGCGTCGCAAGCTGGCCAGCTTCCGCGAACAATGGGAGGCGGAGAAATTGGGGGTGGGCGACGTCGAGCAGGTGCGAGGCCAATTGGAGAAGCTCGACTTGGAGTTCCAGCGGCTCAACACGGCGATCAAGGAAAAGCAGGCGTCGGGTCAGCCGATCGAAGAACAGGACTACCAGCGGCTCTATCAGATCGACGTCGAACGCAAGAAGCTCCTCAAGCACCTCGAGACCAGCTCGGCCGAGCAAGACATCTCGCGCGAAGGGGGGCCTCGCGAAGGGTCCCAGCGCGCGGGAGGACGTCGGCTTTTACGGCAAGAGGTCGGCCCGGAGGAAATCGCCGAGGTCGTCAGTGCCTGGACCGGAATTCCGGTCAGCCGCATGATGGAGACGGAGCGGGCCAAGCTGCTGGTGATGGAAGACCGCATCCACCAGCGTGTCATCGGCCAGGACGAGGCGGTCGAGGCCGTCTCCAGCGCGGTGCGCCGCAGCCGCTCGGGCTTGCAAGATCCGAACCGGCCGATCGGTTCTTTCATCTTCCTGGGACCGACAGGGGTCGGCAAGACCGAGCTCTGCAAGGCGCTGGCGGAGGTGCTCTTCGACGACGAGAACGCCATCGTGCGGCTCGACATGAGCGAGTTCATGGAACGACACACGGTCAGCCGGCTGATCGGCGCGCCGCCGGGCTACGTGGGCTACGAAGAAGGGGGCCGGCTCACCGAGGCGGTCCGCCGCCGCCCCTACGCCGTCGTGCTGCTCGACGAGATCGAAAAGGCCCATCGCGACGTCTTCAACATCCTGTTGCAGGTGCTCGACGACGGGCGACTGACCGACAACCTGGGGCACACGGTCGATTTCACGAACACGATCGTGGTCATGACCTCCAACGTCGGCAGCCAGGCCGTGCAGCAGATCACGCGCGAAGGCGGCGGCGAGGACGACGTTCGCGAGGCGGTGCAGAGCGCTTTGCAAAGCCATTTCCTACCCGAGTTCCTCAACCGCATCGACGAGACGATCGTGTTCCATCCGCTCGACGCAAAGCAGATTCGCAGGATCGTCGAAGTGCAGATCGGCCGGCTGAAGAAACAGCTTGCGGCCAGCGACCTGTCGTTGGAGGTCACGCCCGCCGCGCTCGACGAGATCGCCCGCTCGGGCTACGACCCGACCTACGGCGCGCGGCCGCTGAAGCGGGTGATCCAACAGCGGATTCAGAACCCGTTGGCCACGGAGATCCTCAAGGGGACATTCACGTCCGAAAGCGGCGTGCGGGTCGACTGCCGCGACGGCGAGTTCACGTTCGACTCCATCCAACAACCCGAGCCGGCGGTGGGGTAATTTGATAGGGGTAGGGAGGGCCGATTGGGTTCGGCCCCCCCTCCCTCCAAACCGGACGTGCAGTTTTCCCGCATCCGGCTTTCCGGTTGATGGTCTTACCTTCGAGAGGATTGACTGAACTTCGCATGGGCGGTCGTCA
>DATLQY010000767.1:0-4138 GCA_035534975.1 Pirellulales bacterium | reverse complement strand
GGCGCGTGTGACCGCCTCCGGCTTCAGCAGCAGCCGGCGGTGCTTCCAGAAACGAACCTTCGTGAAATCGCTGTAACGCGGGTGGGCCGACGCGGCGAAGAGCGGGTGTGTGAAGTCGATCTCGCCCAACATCAAATAGCTCGTCCCATCGGAAGCCTCGGCGGGCTCCGTGCCCGGCGTTTCGACGTCGCCTAACAGGGCCGCCACCGATTGGGCTGCTTCGTCGCCTTCGGGGACCAAGAGCAATGTGCCGCCTGCTTCGGCGTAGCGCCGAAGCGCCTGGCGAACCGGCTCGTCAACCACGTCCGCGACGACCACCAACTGGGGGCGCTTGTCGGCCAGCAACTGGGCTTCGTTACCCGTCACGGTCTCAAGGTCGATCTTTCGCAGCGGATCGTCGGCCACGACGAGTTGGAGGTAATAGAGCAACCCCTGCGGATCGTCGGCCGCCTTCGCGCCCAGGTACGCCAGCGCGATATGCCGCGGCCGCGGCGGTACGACGTAATACACGTTGTCGAATTCCGCCTCGTCGCCGCCAAGCACGATGCGGTCTGCATGGACGTCTACCGCCGGCCGCGGCAGACGCACGACGCGGCTTTGTCCCGCGGGCACTTGGGTGGCGAGTGCCGCGGCCAGCCCCGCCTGGTCCGCACGGTTGCCGTCGGGGCGCGTTCTATCGCCATGGGACCAGGCCAGGAAGAACTCGTCGCCGGTCGAATCGGCGGCGTTCGTCACGCGGATTCGCGGCGACTCCAACTCGGACGATTCTTCGTCGACCAGCAGCCAGGCGGCCGCGTTGGTCGAAAGCGACGGCGACACGACGTGCGCGACAACGCTCACGCGCTGGGGCCATTCGAAGGCTTGCAGTGCCTCGGTCCGGCAGCCATGTTCGAGGTCGCTGACGAGCACCAGCCGCGCTTCGGCCGCCGACTGTCGCACGTCGTCGATCGCGTCCAAGCCACCGGCGACGGCGGACAAGGCTGCTCCCAAGTCGGACCCTCCCCAGGTGGGAGCCAGCCTGCTCAGGCGATTTCGAACGAGATCGACCTTGCCCGCCGCGTCAACGCCCGGCTCCACCTCGAAGTCGACGACCGAGCGCAAAAGGTCATCGAACGTGAACAGCGCCACGTCGTCGTTCGGTCCGAGGTCGCTCAGCACGGCCTCGACCTTGAGAACCGCTTGCCGCCAAAGGTCGCCCCGCCGCATACTCGCGCTGGTATCGACGAGCACCGCCACGCGGCGCTTCGGCAGTGCGTCGAAGTGCAGCGCGGCCGACTCGCGCAGAAACGGCCGGGCAAACGCGAAAGCCAAAAGCGACAAGACCACTCCACGCAGCAGTAGCAATAGCAACTGGTCGAGGCGACTGCGGCGCGTCAGCCGCGGCGGCGCGGCGGAGAGGAACATCAGCGTACTGAAGGCTTGCCGCCCCCGCGGCGTGCGGCGGATCAGGTGAAAGAGCAGGGGCAGTGAAATGGCCGCCAGGCCGGCCAGGTAGAGTGGCGTGAGGAGCCCCATCAGTCGCCTCCTTGCCCGGCGGCATGCGCCCTGGAGAATTGCCGCCGCGCCACCATGTCGTGAACGACGCGCACGGCGAGTCGCGGTCGAATAGGTTTGCGTGAGGCAGCCCACGGGAAATTATCTACCCATTGTCGTCTTTCGCTCCGCGAAAGAACGTCCTTTCGCGGAGCGAAAGGCGACTCTGTCGAATAGTAGATTATTTCGTGCGGGCTGCGTAACGGCACTGTGGCACTCTCCTCTTCGACATTCTAGCGCCGGCCGGCCGGGCGAACCAGCGTCCGCCGTCCGCGACGCAGGCGCGAGCTCAAGAAATCGAACAAGGCCAGCTCGATTGGCCGGTCGGTTGTGACCTGGCGCAAGTCGATTCCCAGTCGGCCGCACGCCAAGGCGATGGCGGCCGCGTGCTCGCCGAATCGCTCCAGGTAGCGTTGGCGGGCGGACAGCGGATCGACGTACAGCTCCCTGCCCGATTCCAGGTCATGGAACACGGCCGACTCTTCGAAGCGAAAATCGACTTCGGCCGGATCGAGCACCCGCAGTACGACCACCTCGTGGCCGCGTGAGCGTAAGTAGCCCAGTTGCGTTTCGAGAGCGTCGATCGGCGCCAAGAGATCGGAGATGAGCACGATCAGCCCGCGCTTCGTCGCCGTCCTGGCGATCTGTTCCAAGGGGAACGCCAGCTCGGTCGACGTGCCGGCCAACGCGCGCTCCAGGGCCAGCAGCAGCCGGTGCAGGTGGCCTGGTCGAAACCGCGCGGGGAGCTGCTCGGCAATTCGCTCGTCGAACGTCACCAGGCCCACGGCGTCGCGCTGCATCGAGAGGAAGTAGGCCAAGGTCGCGGCCGCGGTCTTGGCGTAAGCGGCCTTGTCGTAGCCCAGGGAACCGTAGCCCATCGAACGGCTCAGGTCGACCAGCAGGTGACAGCGCAGGTTCGTCTCGTCCTCGAAGCGCTTGACGTAGTAGCGATCGCTGCGGGCGAAGAGCCGCCAATCGAGATTGCGCAGGTCGTCGCCGGGCGTATATTGCCGGTATTCGCTGAATTCGACCGAGAAACCATGGTAAGGGCTGCGGTGCAGGCCGCCCAAGAACCCCTCGACGACGATCCTGGCCCGCAGTTGCAGGTCCTTGATCCGCATGAGCGTCGCCGGGTCGATGAACGTCGCTCCCTTGCCCGGCGGCCGGCCGGATCTTAACTCGGCGGCGGAAGCGGCGCTGGTCGGCAGTCGTTCAGGCAATGTCTTACCGCACTCTTCGAAATGGCGCGCCGGGGTTTCTCCGTTGTGTGTCAATCACGTATTGTGCAGCGCGGAGCGTTGGTGACGCAAGTGGCGCCTTTTCCGGGAAGTGGGGCATCAGAGTATTGCTTGCCGAAAATCGGCCGAACCGGAGAAGAAGGCGTGCCTAATTATGGGGCACGAAGGACTCGTGCAGGAATGAGATTGTGCCGCCAATCACGAAGCACGCGATGACGGCCAAGAGCGCACCGCAAAACACGATGACGAAACGCTCTGACGGGAACCCATCGGAATTTGGCTGAGCGGCGCTTGGCGATTTGTACGGGTTCTCGTCCATCCCGTCATTGTACCGGGGCGGCCTTGTGCGGAGGAAGAGCCGGGGGCTATTCTCGCACGCGGCGGCATGCGCGGTTGCCGGCGTCAAAACGCCGTCGTCTACCAACTGTCGACGAGCGTTGTCAAAGGAGCCCGTCGGTGGGTGGTGAAACCGTTTGAAAAAGTGCCAGAAAAAATGGGCTGCGAGCGTTCCAAGCCGAGAATTGAAGGCCGGGCTGGTTCGAGGCGTGCCTAGTTTTTGGATGCACCGCCCCGTTCACGGGGCCTCCCGCGAAGCGGTCATAGCCGCGGCATTCATGCCGGGGAAACGGGAGCACATTATTGTGTGTTCAGCCCCGTTCACGGGGCTTACCATTTGCTTGGCTTAAGCCGTCCTGGAAGCCCCGTGAACGGGGCTGGAAGGAAATCAAGTGGGGCGGTTTGCGAACCCGGCGTAAACGCCGGGCCGAATACCGCTGCGCGGGAGCCCCGTGAACGGGGCAAACAGGCATCCGGTCGCTACAAAAGATGTGAAGCACAATGAGGGGCGAGCCCCATCCTTGCGGATATGACAAAAAACCTTCATGAACTCACGCGTTGGGCGCCGGGACCAACTGCAACAGCCGATCGATGACGTGCTCGACTGAGATACCCTCGGCTTCGGCACGGTAGCCGATCAGGATACGGTGCCGGAACGTGGCGTGAACCAGCGCGCGGAGGTCGTCGAGAGTGACGTGGGCGCGGCCGGCGAATAGCGCGCGGGCTTTGGCGCCCAACACGACGTACTGCGCCGCGCGCAGCCCCGCCCCCCAGCTAACCCACTCGTCGACGAAATCGGGCGAATGGGCCTGACCCGGCCGGCTGGCGGCGGCCAACCGAACGGCGTATCGCACGAGATCTTCGGCCACCGGCACCCTGCGCACGACCTCGTGGAAGTTCCGCACGTCCTGGCCGGTGAACAAGGGTTCGATCGGCTGGGGCCGGCGCGAGGTGGTTTGAGTCACCACGGTGACTTCGTCGTCCTCGGGCAAGTAGTCGATGCGGACGTTGAACATGAAGCGGTCGAGCTG
>DATLQY010000766.1:0-16258 GCA_035534975.1 Pirellulales bacterium | reverse complement strand
ATCCGCATCTCGTGCGCTCAATGCCACGACCATCCCTTCGACGTCTGGAAGCGGGAGCAGTTCTACGGTCTCGCCGCTTATTTCGGCAGGACGCGGCGCGTCGAGAGCTATTTGACCAAGGCGATCTACACCACCGAAAGCGACCAGACGGTCGTGCTCTGGCCGCCCGAGGGAAAGGCGGCCGAGGAAGACCGCAAGCCGATGCAACCGACGTTTCCTTTCGCCCTGGAGCCGGAATCGCCCCTGCCGGCGCACGTCGCCCGGTTCGTGGCTTTGCGCAAGGCCGCGGAGGAGAAGCTGGCCCAGGATTCTCAACCGAAGGAAGCCTCGGTCGATGACCTGCTGAGCGATGCGGGCGAAAGAGCTGATGCGCGCGACAGACGACTGGGGGACGGCCCCGAAGAGTCGTTCGATGTGGCGGGCGAGGCGAAGCGCGAAGCGCGGGAACTCAAAGTCGAGCAGGATCTCTACCGCGCCAGCCGGTTGCGGCGCGAGCTGTCGGAGCTCGTGACGAGCCCCCGCAACCGCTATTTTTCGCGGTCGCTGGTGAACCGGCTCTGGGCCGATCTGGTCGGCCGAGGCTTCGTCGAGCCGATCGACGATTTCAGCGACCACAACCCGCCCAGCCACCCGCGCACGCTCGATTTCCTGGCCGACGAATTCGTCGCCGGCGGTTTCGATTTGCGCGCCGCGGTCAAGTTGATCGTGACCAGCGACGCCTACCAGCGCGGTCACCTGGCCGGGATTGACGAAACGGCGCGCCGCGAGGCTGAGGAGGCGTTCGTGGCCGCTCCAACACGGCGCATGCTGTCGGAAGCGATGTTCGACAGCATGGTGCTGGCCGGTCACCTTTTCAATCCCAAGTACCCGGCCGGCGAGAACGTCAAAACCGTGCGGGCCGTCGTGCAGGTGCCCGTTAAGCGTGAAGGCATCGCCGGAAAACTGGGCGACAGGAACGACAAATCGATGGCCGGTATGCAGGCCGGTGCCAAGACGGTGGTGCAAACCGGCTACGACCTGGAATCGGCGATCGAGGTCGATTTCGACAAGTTGCTGACCGAGGAAGAGGATGCCCCGGAGGTCGACAAGATGACCGCTGTTTCGCAGGAAGAGCTTGAAGCGCAGATGATGACGAACCAGCGAGACATGCGGTACCTGGAGCGCGTCGTCGAGACCGAGATCGATGACAACCCAGTGTTCACCAGCGCCCTGCGGATGGCGGCGCCGGCTCTGCCCAACCACTTCTTGAGGGTCTTCGGCCAACCGTCACGTGATTCACTCGGCGAGCACCGCGACCCCAGCCCCTCGATGCGGCAGGCGTTGATGATGCTCAACGGCCGGCTGACGCACGAGGCTTCACGGGTGGGCAAGTTCGAGCCGATGTTCAAGCTGGTCGCCGGCAAGAACACCGACCTGCCGGCCGCCGTGGAATTGGCATACCGCGAGATCTTGACCCGCGAGCCATCCTCCGAGGAATTGGCGGACGCCTTGGAAATCATCGGCGACGCCGAAAGCCCGCGCGAGGGAATGGCGGACCTGCGCTGGGCGTTGTTCAACTGCCACGAATTCCGATTCTTGCCCTAAGCTACTCACCATTTACCGCTCAGGAGCCACGTTATGTCGAGCTGTTTGGATTACCGTATGACCCGCCGCAGCCTGCTGGGCGCCGCGGGCGGGACCTTCCTTGGTTTGCAGGTCCGCAATCTGCTGGCCTTTTCAGGCACCAGCCACAAGCCACTGGCGGACCACGTGATCCTGTTCTGGAACGGCGGTGGTATGAGCCACATCGACACGTTCGATCCGAAACCGGGCCGGCCGACGCAAGGCGAATTCGAGCCGATCGACACCTCCGTTCCGGGCGTGCAAATCTCGCAGATCTTCCCGCAGTTGGCCAAGCAGATGGACAAAGTGGCGCTGATCCGCTCGATCGCCGGCACGAACGGCGACCACGGCCGGGCAACTTATCAGCTTCAGACCAGTTACAACCAAAGCTCGAACTTGCAACACCCCGGTTTTGGCTCGGTCGTGGCACACGAGTGTTCGCCGATGGGCGACTTGCCGGCCTATATTTCGATCAGCGGTTTCGCCCCCAAGGCCGGCTACCTGGGGCAAACCTGCGAGGCTTATTACGTCGGCCGTCCGGGCGAGAAAGACCCCTACCTGGCGTTCCCCGAGGGAATCGCCCAGGTCCGCGGCAACAAGCGTCTCGATGTGCTGTCGCGGATGAACGCCAAATACACCGCGAAGTTGCCGAGCAAGACGCTTGAATCGACGCAGACCTCGGTTTCCGAAGCCGTCAAGCTGATGAACAGCCCTGCGCTGGAAGCTTTCGAGTTCGGCAAGGTCAAGCCCGAGGTCCTCGAGAAGTACGGCGAGACCGAGTTCGGGCGCGGCGCCCTGTTGGCCGGCCGGCTGGTCGAAAACGGCGTGCGCTTCGTCCAGGTCAACCGCGGTGGCTTCGACGTCCACCAGCGCGCGTTCCCCGCCATGGAAGCGCACGGCGAGGTGATGGACCCGGCCCTGGCCTCGTTGATCGAAGACCTTCACGAGAGCGGCAAGCTCGAGAGGACGTTGGTCATCACGCTCAGTGAATTCGGCCGCACTCCCAAGATCAACAAGGACGCCGGCCGCGACCACCACGCGGCCGTGTTCAGTTGCCTGATGGCCGGCGGCGGCATCCGCGGCGGCATGGTGATCGGTTCATCGGACGAGGACGGTTACCAACCCCAGGACCGGCCGGTGGCGGTGCCCGACATCCACGCGACGCTTTGCCACGCACTGGGCATCGATCCGAGCAAGGAAGTCATGACTCCGTTGCAACGGCCGATGAAGCTGGTCGAGAACGGCAAGCCGGTGATGGAATTGTTCGGCTAGAAGTAGAAATAGTAGGGGGGGGCCAGACCCGGGAGAGCCGGCCCACCGGTGCCGACCAATGGTGGGCCGTCGATCACCTTAGGTGATCTTGTCCCACCCTACACCCTCCACGTTTTGGAACGTCAAGAGTAGCGGAATTCGTGAGAATTCCGATCGTCAGGGAGGCAATCGGAACTCTCACGAGTTCCGCTACGGGGCTAGGGCGCGGTTTGAATGAGCACGCGCCATCGCGCGCCGATGGCCGCGCGCCTTTGCTCTCCCCGCCCTGACCTTGCAGATTTCCGACCTCCCGGTGGAATGGCTTCTGCCGGTTAGATCGAGCGTGCGGCACGATGCCGAAAAGGCCAACGCGTTTCTCCCGCCGGTGCGGCGGGAGCGGATTGAAACGCTTGTGGGCGTTTGAGATACCAGTTACGGTGGAAGATGGCGAATCGTGGGCTTTGCAGGTGCTTGGCGAAAGGCGGAGTGGAGATGCGAACGAATAGGTCGCCGCGGCTGGCTTCGAATGGGATGGGGGCATATGGAGTACGCGTGAAGATCGTATTTTTGATCGCCGCGTTGACGCCTGCGTGGCTGGTTGTATTGGCGGCCGTTGGTATTGGACAAGACGCGCAGCCCACCGCCGATGGCGCTGGGCCCGTGCGCGGTTCGCTGGTAGAAGATCGCGCGGCCGTGAAGCTACTCGAGGCGGGCGACGCGCGTTACGACGCCGACGAGTTCACCAAAGCGGTGGAAGTTTGGCAATCGGTGATCGAACGCTATCCTCGCAGCAAAGTCCGCTTCCAGGGACACATGCGACTGGGCAATTACCTGCTCAAGCGCGATCGGGCCTACGATCGGGCCCGAATTCATTTCGAGGCCGCCGCCGGCGAGGACAACCGCGATGAGGACGTGCGGGCCGAGGCCACGCTGAAGCTGGGAATCTGCTTCTACGAAGCCCGCAACTTCGGCAAGTGCTTTACCGTCATGCGCGAAGTGATCGAAAAATTTCCGGTCAGCGCCCAGGTGAACCAGGCCTACTATTACATCGGGCTTGGGCACTTCCAACTGGGGCACTACAGCCGGGCAATCGACGCTTTGGAAAAAGTCGGCACGGCCCTTTCGAGCGACGAGGGCAAGATCGAAAAAGTCGAGATGGGCAAGCGGCTGTTCGTACGGATCGACGACGCCGACCTGGCCGCGCTCGAAGCGGTCCAAAACGTCAAGGTACGCTGCGAGACCCTCGGCGGCGACGCCGAAACGGTCGAGTGCTTCACCGTGGGGCGGAACGTGCGTGTCGTGCTCGGTTCGGTGCTTACGGCGCTTGGCAAGCCGGTGCCAAACAACGGACAACTGGAAGTGCGTGGCGACGACAAGGTCAAGGTCAGTTACCTCGACGCCCACACGGGCGACCGCCAGTTCGACCGGCCGGTGATCAAGGAGATCTTCGTCGTGGGCGACGCCGTGGTCGAAATCACCGACGGCGCCTTCAGCGAGACGCTGCGGGGTGTCGTGCTGGGGCGCGAGGTGAACGTGCAAATCGCCGACCCCGACCACGACCTCACGGATACTGCCGAGCAAATCATGGCCGTGGTCGAGGTCTACCGGGAGAAGACTGCCGACGAGTTGGAGGCGGAGCAAGCCAAGGCCGTCGCCCAGCAGGTTGGCGCCGCCACCGAGGTGCCGACGGTCGACCGCGCCGACCAGCCGGAGGTCGATCCCTTCAAGCGAGTCGATGGCGTCGAAATCACGCTGGTGGAAGCCAAGATCACGCGAGACCTGCCCACCTTGCCGAAGTCGGGCGAACCGGGCGAAACGGAAGCGAGGAGTCGGAAGACAGGAGTCAGGAGCCAGGAGTCAGGAGAGGGTGCGCAGGAGAAGGCGCCGGCCGACATCAAGCCTGCCACCAAGGGCGGTGGGCCCGAGAAAAAAACGGAGAAGACTTCGTCGGCAAAAACCAGCACGAAGGCAACGCTCACGGCCGCGGATGAAAAGTCGGTCAAGACGGCGACGAAGGAGCCGGAAAAGGGGAAGAACGAGGCGACCAAGGGACAAACGAAGGCGTCCGCCAAAAAGCCAGCCGACGCACCTGCAAGCGGTGTTCCCGCAAGCAACGAACCATCCGCGCCGGCCTCGCCGCACACGGACGAGGCGGCCGCCGCCGAATCGCGTCCCGCGAAACCGGCGACGCCCGTTGACGACGGCACGATCCACTCGGGCGTGTTTCGGGCCATCGTCTCATTGGTCAAAAGCGACTCGGTGGTCGAGAACGACAACGTCTTACAAGCCCTTCCCGGCGACATGGTGCGGATTACGTATCTCGACCAGCGGAACACGACCGACGCGCCGCGGACGGTTTCGGTTCAGGCACGGACGATGGAGGGGAACCTGGGTGGTGTGCGCGTGACGCGGGCTCAGATCTCCGACCAGGAATTGCGGATTCAGACCCAGCTCAAGACGTCGAGCGCGCTGACGAACATCGGCAACCGCTACAAGGAATTCGGCCTCAAGAAGAACGCGGAAGCGAAGTACGCGCAGGCCCTGACGGTGTGCGAGGACATCTCGGACGACGCCCGGCGGCTGGGCGGCCATCTGCTGGAAGACACCTACGTCCAGTTGTGGAAGATCTACTACGAAATGGACAAGCTCGAGTTGGCGGCGGCGATGTGCCAGCGCTTGCAGCAGGAATTTCCCAACAGCGGTTTCGTCGACGACGCCTTGTTGCAACTGGCCGACGTGGTGAGGAAGCAAGGCGATTTGCAGCGGGCGATCGGCATCTACGATCGGCTGGTGAATATGAAGACCAGCCAGCTTCGCGGCGAAGCGCAGTTCGGCATCGCCGAGTGCTACGAGACGATGGCCAGGCAGGCCACCGGTCCCGGCGCGGCGCAGCTTCATGACCGGGCCTTCCAGGAGTACAAGAAGGTCTTCGACGGCTTCCCTGAGAGCGGCCGGGTCGGCGAGGCGGTGGCCAAGATGGCCAACTACTACTACCAGCAGAAGGATTACGCCCGCGCCGTCGACATCTTCGAGACCGTGTTGGCCGACCACCCGGACGCCAAGTTCCTGGACGTGATCTTGTTCAACTACGGCCGCTGCTTGTACCGCATGGAGCGCAAGGGCGAAGCCCGGCGGCAGTTCGACCAGTTGATCGGCGAATTTCCGGAAAGCCCGTTGGCGGCCGACGCGAAGAAGATCTCCGAGGCGCTCGCGAAAGGCGGGTTCTAAGGAAAGGATGAAGGCGGAAGGATGAAGGCTGAAGGATGTTGAGCACCAGGCGAAATCCGCCGAAGACCCCGTGGGGCAGGTTTCCAACCTGCCGTAGAAGCTTCGTATGGCAGGTTGGAAACCTACCCCACGTGTGGACGAATATGAATCCTTCCGCTTCCATCCCCCCATCTCCTCCGTATCCCCTTAAAAAGACGATAGTCATTCAGTTGGTTTTAGTCTTTGACGAGTGATCTCCTATGCGTAAACTGCTGCTTGTCGCTTCGTGGTGTCTGGGCTTGTCGTCGGCGACGATGGTGCCGGCGCAAGAGGCCAAGCGAGAGGAAGCCGTCGCGGCGCCGGCGACCGAAGGCGCCGACAACGCGGTGAATGCGCGCATGTCGCGACTCGAGGCCGAATTGGGCAAGGTCCGCGATACCTCGCCCGAAGCTGCCGACATCATGCTCGAATTGGTCGATCTTTACCACGCGAACGCCCGCGTTTTCGGCCTGATTCGCGTCGGCCAGAATTTCGTCAACCTGCACCCCGCGCACGCCAAGCATGGCGAGGTGATGCTCAAGCTGATCGACGCACTGGTGGCCACGTCGCGTAACAAGGAAACCACGGCCATGTGCCGGCAATTCCTGCAGCGTCGCCCCGACAGCGACCAGTGCCCAAGGTTGGAGACCGTATTGGCCGACGCGCTCGAGCAAGTGCCCGACCTGGCCGGCGCCGCGGCGGCGCACGAAGTCGTTTGGAGGCGGCAGGGGAACAATCCCACCGGTCGGGATGCCGTGGTCCGCGCGATTGCGATCGGCGTGGCGCTCAACACCAAAGACACGCTCTCACGCGCCGCGACGTTGTGCGAGGCGCTCTTGGAACAGTTGCCCGCCGGTGATTACGCCGGCGAGGCCGGCTACGACGCGGTGCAATACTGGTACCGGGCCGCGGAGTACGCCAAGAGCAACACGGCCGGCAACAAGCTGGTGGCCAAAGGAAGCCTCTCCGATCCGAAACAGCTTGCCGCGGTTCATAGCACGATGGCCCAAAGCTACGCGAACCTTGGGCAATGGACCAATGCCGCCGAAAGCCTGCGCAAGGCGCGGACCTTGGCGGACAGCCCTGAATTGCATGGCCGGTTGATCGTGGCCCTGCACAGTTCGGCCTGCACACCCGGCGAATTGGCCCCCGTGGTCGATGAGTACATGCAAAAGTACCCGACTCGCGGCGATCGCTTCTCGTACCGGTCGTACCTGCCGCTGGCCTACGTGCGTGGCAACGACGCCGCACGGGCCCTGACGATCATCGCCGAACTGTTGCCTTTCGAAGCGGCGGCCAACGACATGACGGGCGTGTTCATCCGCACCAACGGTAGCGAGCCAGCCAAGCTGGCCGAAACGGAAAGCGTCTTGCTGGCGGCGTTGGCCAAGAACCCGGCGCAAGCCGCGTACTTGCGGTACCAACTCGCGCTGACGCTCTACCGCGACCTGATGAAAGACCTGAACAAGGCACGGCAGGTGGCGCGCGAGCTGGTGGCGCTGTCGCCTTCGCCCGACGGGTACACCGTCGGACCCATGTCGTGGCTGCTCTACAACGAGCCGAACGAGCAGGAATTCCAGGCCGACGTCGAGCGCTTGCTCAAGGCGCGTGCCGACAACGTGCAATGGCCGGCGCACCGCGCGTTCTTGCCCGGCTGGTGCAAGGAAGCGTCGGCCAACGCCGAGCACAAGTCGCGTGCCGCGTGGGCCCAGGCAAAGGTCGACTTTCAGGACCAGGAGGCGTTGTTCAAGGACTGGGTGGCCGGCGAGAGCGCCGATATGCCCACGGCGCGCGCCGCCAGGTCGCGTCTGATGGTCCCCGCGCGCGAAGCGGCGCTCAACGACCAGCAGGCGCTGGCGTTGTTCCAGGCGCAGGGCTACAGTTATCGCTATTACGGTCCCGCGGAAGACCGGGCGGTGGCGGTCGACGTTTACTCGCGCATGGCGGCGCGTTTCCCCAAGGACTTTCAGGCCGCGGTGACGTGGATGGAAGTGACGTTCGACTATGGCACGCCTGAAGCGGCCAAGGCGGCGGCGGTCCACTTGCTTTCGTTCGAGCCCCCTTCGAACCTGCCCGATGCCTGGCGGCGGACGATCGGCGCGGCCGACCGCGCGGCGGACGCGGCGCTCGTCAAACAGGCCTACCAATGGATCGAAGGCTCGCAGGCCAAGTACGGATTCGACCCGGTCTACGCCTCGATCATCGGCGACGTGCTTGACAAGCACGGCATGAAGGCCGAGGCGACGGCCTATTGGCGGCGGGCCGTGCCGTTGAACCGCGATTACGCCGAATCCAGGACCTGCGCCGAGCGGGTCGCCTCGCGGCTGGAAGGGGTCGAACGCACCGCGTACCTGATCGACCTTCTCAAGACCCCTTGCGACTTCCACGGCGCCTATGCGATGCTCTTGGCCGCCGATTACCTCAAGTCGGGCGATCTCGACAATTTCGAGAAGACGCTGCGCGCTTCCCGCGCTTTGCAAGACACTCGCCCGCTGCGCAATTGGGGCATGGAGGAGTACCCGCCGCAGACCTGGGTCGACCAGTACCGTGCCGACGCGAAGGCCGACGATGAAATGAAGCGACGGGTGTTCCGCGTCGTCCGCGAGATGCGGTTGGGGCGTCCCTCGGCCTCCGCGTCGTTGGCCTTTTTGGAATTGCCGCTCAAGAAGCCCTTGGCACCGATCAGGCGGCTCTTGGCCATTCAGAGCACCACGACGGAGGTGGGCGATATTTATCTCGATTGGGACCGGCTGATGGTCTACGGCCAGGCCGCGATGGCGCGCAAGGACTACGAGGCCGCGGCTGCGCTTTTGACCGGCATGTTGGCGAACATTCCCAACGTCGACGAGGCGCGCAAGCAGGCCGGCCGCGAGATGGTCGGCCAGAGCTACGCGCGGATGGGCGCGGCGGGCTTTTCGATCGATGAGAGCAGCCCCATCGCCCCGCTGCTTCAGGCCGCGCTGTACCTGAGGCTCGGCGACGAGCGGCTGGCGTACGAAGCCTACAATGCGAACCGTCCCTTATTCGACGCGCACCGCAACGAGGTGCCGGTCGACCTCTTGCGGTTCGTGTGCGAAAGCCATATTGCGGCCGGCGGCGACGAAAACCACGAGCGCGCCGAGGAGATCCTCCGCGGTTGGCTGGTGAAGAACAGCGAAGTCAAGGAAATCGACGACAGCAACAAGGCGGCCATTCAGTTGCTGCTGGCCAAGAACTACTTCAAAGCGCAACGCTTCGACGTGGCCCGCAATGAATACACCACGGTCCTCAACCGCTGGCCAATGACGCCCGAGGCGATCGAGGCCGATTTCGGCATCGGCGAAAGCTACATGGCCCAGAAGGTCTATGACCAGGCCGAAACGGTCTTCGAAAAGCTCAGCGGCAGCCTCGACCGCGAAGTCGTGATCCGCGCCGAGTTCCTTCGCGGCGTGTTGGCCAATCGCCGCGGCGACCGCGACGAAGCCCGCGAAATCTTTCGTGGCGTGCTCGACCGCGTGCCAAGCGTCGAGTTGGCCAATCAGGCACTCTTCAACCTGGCCGAAGTCTATGGCGCCGAACAGCGCTACATGGACCAGCTCGAGCTCTTGCGCACGGTCGGCCGCCTGGGCCGCACCAGCCAACGCTGGCACGCGCCGGGCACGGCACTTTCGATCGTGGTGCAGGACAGCGACCTGGGCGTGAGCCGTGGGCACGGCAAAATTCCGGTCAAGGTCACGACCGAGCCTGGCGGCGACGAGGAGACCATCTATCTTTACAGCGGCGGCGCAGGCAAGGGCCTGTTCCGCGCCGATCTCGAGACCCGCCTGGGACAGGTCACCAAGCACGACAAAGTGCTCGAGCTGACCGGCAAAGACACGATCAAGTGCGACTATCCCGATGAATTCAAGGCCGAGTTCCGCTCGGTGCCCCTCTCCGACGCCGAGATCAAAATCGCCTCAAACGCCAAGTTCGAAGTCTCCAGCAGCAAGATCATCGACGAGGAGAAGGAGACCTTCAGCGAACGATTGGAACGCGAGGCCCGCGAGGAGGAAGCACGCCGCCATATCGCTGAAAACAGGCCGAAGAACCAGATCAAGCCCGGCAACCTGGTTTACCTGCGCGTTCACGATCCCGACCGTGACCTGTCGGACGAGCTCGACCAGGTGCGGGTCAAGCTGGTTGCCAGCGGCGGCGACGAGGTGCAGGTAGCCTTGATGGAAAACGGACCGCACACCGGCGTTTTCGAGGGCACGGCCCCGACCGGCGAGCTGCCGGCCGGCGCATTGGCCAGCGACACGTCGATCGGCCACAATCCGCTCATGGCCATCGACCAGGATCCTGGAACGGCCTGGCTGAGCAAACCCGATGGCGCCACGCCCAAATGGCTTTCGGTCGACATGAAGGACCTCAAGTTCGTCGACCATGTCACGATTTCGACGCCCAGCGGCACGCGGCAAGCGCCGCGGCGGGGCGACATCGAAGGAAGCAACGACGGCCGCTTCTGGTTTCGGCTGGCCAGCCAGCCGCCGCTTGCCGGGGTCGAGCCGGTGGCGGGCGAATTCGGCCACATGACGCAACGGGTCTACGCCGGGAACTACGCGGGCTACACCGAGTGGAGCCAGGTCGTCGCGTTGACCAAAAACGCCAAGCCGGTCGAGGAGCGCGAGGTCGACCAGTTGGCCTGGAAGAAGGCGGACGAGAGCGAGCAATCGAAACAGGCGCACGCCGTGCTTTGGCAGGGCAAACTGGTGCAGCCTCGCGCCGGCGCGGCGCGCTTTGCCGTGCGCGGCAGCGTGTCGGCCCTGGTGCTCGACGGGCGATTGGAAATGGCCATCGGGCCGGGTAATCGCGCGGTCGACGTCTGGTTGGAGCCGGGCACCCACGACCTGACGATCTTCGCCGGCATGAACACCGCCGCCGAAGGGGCCGACGTACTCTGGGCACGCGAGGACCACAACGCCGCCCAGGTCGTGCTCGCCCCGCTTCGACCGAGTGATTTCGACCTCGGCGGCGATATCGACCTCAACCGGGCCGCCGCCAAGCCGGCGCTGGTCCGCCAGCCGGCCACGGTCAAGATCGACGACGGCGTATGGGACTTCAAGTTCGAGTCGATCGAGCTGCGGCACGTGCGTTTGATCGTCAAGGAGTACGTCGGCGAAGCGGTGGCCGTCAACCAATTCGTCGTCCGCGGCGACGACGAGGACGAGCAGTTCGTGCCGACCTCGGCCGATGTCCTCTCGCTGGCCGCGAACGACACGCTGGAAATCGCCGGCGGCGACGTGGTCACCGCCGGCTATACCGATGATCTGACGCAAAACGCCTCGGGTCAGGGACAATTGCTCACCAGCGAGTTGACGGCCACCTATTTCAACGGCGGTACCAACACGATCAGCTACGACTTCATCCGCCAGCCGAACGGGCAGATCATCACCGCCCGCAAGCAGCTTATCCGCATCGACCCGGGCGAACGCTTCATCGTCGAAGTCGTCGATTACGACCAGGACCAGACCGACAAACCCGACCTGGTCAAGATCCAGGTCGCGGTGAACGACGGCGAGCCGCTGGAGCTCACCGCGCAGGAAACGATGCCCTACTCGGGGGTTTTCACCAAGGAGGTCGACACCGGCGCCGAGCCGGAACAGGGAAAGTTGACGGTCAAGCCGGGCGACCGCATTTATTGCGCCTATCACGACGCTCAGAACACGTTTCCCGGCCACGCCGTGGCGCGCGAGACGATCGTTTACGTGACCGAGCCAAGCCACGGCCGCATGCGGTTCGTCGAAACCCGCATCGTCCGTCCACCCCAGGGGACCAAAGAGCCGCCGAGGTTCGTCTTCTTGCCGGCCGGCGGCAAGCCTAACGAGAAAGATGTGGCGCACGTGGCATTCGAGGTGCCGCTGACGGTCGAGGTTTATGACCCCGACGCGGCCCGCGACAGCGCGAGCACCGTCACCGTCCGCTTGCAGACCACTGATGGTGCCAAGATCGACGTCGATTGCGCCGTGTCGAGCGCCTTGTCCGACGTGCCCGACACGTATTACTACACCGGCTACCCGATGCGCTGGGCGTTAGAAGAGGGCCGTTTCGTCGGGCAGGTGATCCTGCAATTGGGCAGCAAGCACAGTCCGAACGTCGTGCCGCTTTCGGCGGGCATGCCGCGTGATCTGATTGGCAGCGCCCGCACGGGCGATGAAAAGGCCGACAAGACCCCCATGGGCGGCGAGGCCCTGATTACCGGCGTGCTGAACCTCACCGGCAAGGACATCATCACGGCCACCTACGCCGACGCCAGCCGCGCGGACGGTGAAACGCGCGAGCTGGTCGCAAAGGCTCGCCTGATCGCCAATGCGACGTTGGCCTGCACCGACCGCGACTACGAGAAGGACGTTTCGCGATTGCACGTGGGCGAAAAGATGTTTCTGGTGGTCACCGACGCCGATCTCGATGTTTCCGACGAACGCGACGTGGCCGGCGTCGAAGTCACGACACAGCAGGGCGACGAGGAAACGGTCGAGCTGGAGGAAACGCTGGCGCATAGCGGCGTATTCACCGGCTCCGTCACGCTCAAGCCCGCCGAGAAACCCACACCCGGCAACCTGTCGGCCGACGACCCGGTGGTCGAGACGTACTTCGGCGATTCGGTCCATCTGCGGTTCGTCGACCGCGCGGCGAGCACGGAGACGGGCCAGTTGGAGCTGGACCTGGAGTTGCCCGTCGTGGTCGGGACCGACGGCCTGGTGGCGGCGTTCAGCAAGTCGTTCGACGACGAGACGCTGGCCGTCGAAACGCAATTCCACGTGGCCGAGAGCTTCTTCGAGTTGTTCAAGAGCCACAAGAACCTGGGCCGCACCGACGAGCAGCGCAGCGATTTGGAGTCGGGCCGGCGCGTGCTCCGCGAGGTGATGGAAGATTATCCGAATCCCAAGTATGTGCCGCGGATCGCCTACCTGCTGGGCCAATTCGCGCAGGAGCTCAAGCAGTGGGACGAAGCGATCGAATCTTACCAATTGATCGTCCGCCAGCACGCCGACCACGCTTTGGCCGCCGACGCCCAGTACAAGCTGGCGCAGTGCCACGAGGAAGCCGGCGATTTCGAACAGGCGCTGGAAGCGTACGTGACATTGGCCGCCACGTACCCCAAGAGCCCTCTGATTGCCAATGTGATGATCCGCATCAGCGAGCACTTTTACCGGACCGAGAGCTACAAGGTGGCGGCCCAGGTCGGCGAGAAGTTCCTGGAGCGCTTCGAGACGCACGAATGGGCGCCGAAGATGGCCTTCCGCATCGGGCAGTGCTACTACAAGGGCAAGGAATACTCGCAGGCGGGCAAGTCGTTCGATCAGTTCGCGAAGGTCTTCCCTGATGACCAGCTCTGCGCCGACGCGTTGTTCTGGTCGGGCGAGAGCTTCCGCATGGCAAGCAACGTGCCGCAGGCGTTCCGCCGGTACAATCGCTGCCGCTGGGACTTCCCCGCCAGCGAGGCCGCCAAGTACGCCCGCGGCCGGTTGGCCCTGCCCGAAATGTTGCAGCAGTTCGAGGCCGAGGCGAACGTGGATGATGAATAGTCATTGGTCATTGGTCAGGCGCGCGGAGGGTCATTTTCGTCCTTTCGGTCGTTTTTGTCCTTTTGTCCTTTGTCCTTTGTTTTTTGTCAGGTGGGCGGGGGGCGTCGAAAGGAGACAGGTAACAACTTGCGGCACTCCAACCTCTTGATCGTGGCCCTTCTGCTTGGCCCCGCGGCGGCGCTCCGCGCGCAGCCTTCCTCGGAACTGCCGGCCAGCGGCGAAGAGGCATTGAAGGTGGCCAACGAGGCCACGCCCGCCGCCAACGCGGCCTCGGACGACAATGACGCCGCGAAAGGTGCCGCGGACGGCGACGCGCCACTGACCAAGGGGAGCGAAAAGTCGTGGCTCGACGAAATGCTTCACACCGGCGCGTTGGGCTACATGGTCGAAGGCGGCTTCTTCATGTGGCCGATCCTGTTCTCCGGCATCCTGGCCGCCGGCGTGATCGTCGAACGCTATCGCAGCCTGAAAATGCTTGGCACCGACGCCGAGGCGCTGAAACGCCAGGTGCTCGAATTGTTGCAGGACGACCGGGTCGAAGAGGCCCTGGAGTTGTGCGACCGCCAGCAGGGCCCCGTGCCCGCGATCCTCTCGGCCGGCCTGCGCAAGTTCCTCGTGCTCCGGCGGCTCGACTACGACCCCGGCAAAATCGAGGAGCAAGTCGTCAAGACGATGGACGATTATGGCGTCCACATCGTCGCGGCCCTCGAACGGCACCTGCCGATTCTGGCTACGGTCTCGAGCGTCGCGCCGATGCTCGGCTTTCTTGGCACGGTGCAAGGGATGGTGATCTCATTCAAGGACATCGTGGCGCACATGGGTGAGACGAACATCGTCGAATCGGCGGCGTCGGGCATTCAGATCGCCCTCTTGACCACGGTGCTGGGCCTGGTCGTGGGTATTCCCGCGTTTACGGCCTACAACTATTTCACCAGCGTCATCAATCGTTTCGTGCTCTCGGTCGAGGAGTCGGCCACGGAATTGATCGAGGCAGTCACATTGCAATTGGCGCTGCGACGGCAGGACGTCGGCGAACCAGCGGCGCAGGCTTGATCATGCGACTGACCCGCAACACGAACTTGCTCGTCGAGCCCCCTTCGGTAGCCACCGGCGACATCGCGTTCAACTTGATCGTTTTCTTCCTGGTCTGCGCCTCGACCCAGCCCGATAGCGGCCGGAAGCAGAACATCCCCAAAAGCGAGAGCAAGGAGGAACAGAAACAGCAGAGCGAAAACATCGAGGTCACGCTCGACCGCACAGGCGCCGCGATCAACGGCGTCCGCGCGGCTCCGGTTGATTTCGTGCCCAAGCTGCGGCGACTGCTCTCGGCCAAGACGCGGCCCGAGGACAAGATCGTGGTGGTCAAGAGCTCCAAGGACACCCCCTACCATCACTGGATCGCCGTGACCGGCATGATCGATGAGGCGGGAGGGATCGTCACTTTGCAGCTCGAGGAAGAACATACGGTGGTGGCGCCATGAAGATCGAACGTAAGAAGATGCGCGTCGAGATTCCCAACGTGGCGATGGGTGATATCGCATTCAACCTGCTGATTTTCTTCGTGATCCTGGCCCGCGCGCAGGACGACAGCCACCTCAAGTGGGAGGCCGCCGCCTCGGCCAAGGTCGAGGCCGCCGACAACGCCAAAGTCAGCGTGCTGGTCGACAAGGACAACAAGCTTTACTTGAACGGCCGCAATGTCGGCGAGTCGTCACTGGCCAAGGAGATCGAGTCGCTCCTTGGCACTGCTCTGCCGGGTGAACGGACCGTGCTCTTGAAGATTCACAAGGAAACGCAGGCCCAACGCTTCGAGCCGATCATCGAGGCTGTCAGTGAGGCGGGTGGCGACCTGGTCCACGTATTGGAAAAAGAAGAACGAACCCCATGACTTCTCCAAAAGGGAGGCTCGCAAGAACCATGGACAAATCGCACGACAATTCCGACGCAGCCGCACGCGGCCGAGGCATCGTCCGCGACGTCCACCGCATTCAGGCCGGCAGCGCCGCCACCGCCGACGAGTTGCGTGAATTCATCCGCCACTTCAAGGGCAAGAGCCCGCAAGAGGTGTTGGGTGTCGTCGCCCAAAGCGGTCTGACGCGGGCGGTTACCGCGGCGACGATTGGCTGTGTGGTGCTGTTGGCCATTTTCACCGCCGGTCCGTATGCCTGGGGCAAGCTGTTCGCCGGCGCGCCCAAGCCGGCCGCCGCCGCGCCGAAGAAGGCGGCCCAACCCGCCGCCGGTGCCACCGCGACGGTCGATGGCGCGAGCACGACCGCGGCCGGCCCCGCCGCCGCGACCGATTCGGCCGCCGGCGAGGAGTTGCTCGACAGGCTTGGCGAGGGTGAATCGAAAACCACCGATTCCGATAAGAACCCTTTGGAGGAAACTGCGGACGATCTGTTGAGGGATTTGAAATGAGGGAATGTCATTGGTCAGTGGTCAGGAGTCAGTGGTCAGGAGTCAGTGGTCAGGAGTCAGAGGCCGTGAATGAAATCGAGTCTTGACTGTCGGCGTGTGGTTGGGCATGCACCGGCCGATATTGGTTTTTTTGTCGGCGTAGGCCGAGCCGATGCCTTGGAGTCGTTTCGTAGGTGGCCTCAGCCGCCAAGGATATT
>DATLQY010000765.1:0-9401 GCA_035534975.1 Pirellulales bacterium | reverse complement strand
AGTCTCCCCAAACGCCAAAACCCGCACAATACGGAAAGTGCGTCAAAGTCGCCGAATGGAGCGTGCCGATAGCACGTAATGCCGCCGGTGCGATCGGCACGCGAGAGTCAGCCGGCGGGAAAGCCAACTTACGGTGACGGGCCGCTTGTTCCGCCCCTTGACACAACTGACCAGGAACCACGACTGGGCCTAACCCAATTGGCCGGCTTTGCCTGATCTACTTGGATGTTCTAAGGTCCCAACGCATCGGCCAACCGCCGGCGCGGGACCCCATTCCCGGGAGGGAACAACAGTCCGGAAGGCCGCGGGGTCACCGGACTGTTTTTTTTCAACTCCTGTCCCTACGTTCCGCATGGGAACTCGCACCCGTCAGGCCGGTAAATCGAACCAACGCCAAGAGATCCTCCACCACCCGTCCATGTACGTCGGTCAGCAGGAAGTCGCGGCCGGCATAACGGAACGTGAACCACTCGTGGTCGAACGTATCGACCTGCGATGCGCCGCCGTTGACGAAGACGTGGATGACGTGTAGCGGAAAGGAGAGCTGAATGACATCGCGGACCCGAGCGTTCCGAGTCGCCGGTTGCGGTAACGAGGCCTGACCGCGTTGGAATCACGTCCAAAAGACCCTCTGAAGTTGTCGTCGTTCCCGGCGCCGTAACAGGCGGGCGGGCGGCGTCACGCCTTGGTAGAATGGCCTCGATGGTTCGACGCGCTTTATCATCGTTCGGGAGCACATGAATGGCGGTTAGTTGGCTTGTCATCCTTGGTGGTGGGCTTGTGCTTGTGGCGGTGATCGTCGCCGTAGTTGCGGTCGCTGCGAGCGGCGGCCGCGGCAGAAAAGACTAGAACGGGGCCTGACTAAAGTCGTCGCTCGGCGGGGCACCTTAATACAGCCACGCGCGGGCGAATGCCCAGTGGCGGTCGTTGCCACCGTGGAGAACGTCGGCCCGCCGCGTCATAGACCGAGCAGACCGGTGTTTCGACGAGCGAATTGCGGAAATCGATTAGCTCGGCATGGAACTCGAAAGACTTCATGGCCGGCTCCGCCAGCACCGACGGGAACGGCGAGGTGACAGTCGTCAACGCCCAGCAGGGCGCCAAAGCCAGAGCGACCGTGGATAAATCTGGCGAAGTTCAGGTCTGCGGCTTGGCGTCGGCGTGCTCCGGCTAGGGCCCGAAGCGCCAGTTCGTGGCGATCAGGAGGCCGGGCCGATCTAGTCATCGCTCCCGTCATCACCCCAGGGCTGGGGCGCAGGATCGAGAAACAGGTCGCCATCGGTAAACAACACGCCGCGCTGGCCGCCGTCATCATGGCCATTCTGGCCGACGCTGTAGAGCACGTAGCCGGTGGGCTCCGTGCGGTAGACCAGAGGTCGGCCGCTGAACGGGTCTTCGGGCACCTTGGGCAGGTACTGCGTGACGAGGCCGGCCAGATTCTCCGGCGGCCCGCCATGTTCGCCGATGTACTGGGCGAGGGCCAGCTCACAGACCAGGATTCTAAACCACGCTAAACGCCGGCGTTCGAAATACGCGATCAACGGATTTGTGTCCGGCGGGTTGACGAACCGAATGCGTGCGGGCCAACCCCGTGCATGGTGCTGCCAAGCCAGATCACGAGCATATGCGTCGGCTAGCGGCTCCCAGCCGGCTTCATTGGCTTGTAAGACGGGAATCATCGCTCGCCGTTGATCGGGTGAAAGCACATCGCGGAGCTGCCGCAACCCTCCGATACCCATATACAATGGGATCATTCCAATGTGCCGGTCAATTATCATTCCTCCGCGTGAGCTTGCGAGTCCGAGCTCCACGAGGTCCAGGTAAATTCGTCGGGCTCCGTTTACGTCTCGCGCAAGTCTTCGCCGGTCGCCCTCCGCCAACAACGCCCGGGCCAACGGCCTTAACGTCTGATTTTCATCCACCCTAGCGTCATTTGGCTGGTATCGAACAGAGACGACGCCAAGCCGTCCCAGCGCCGAGTGGAGCTCGTCGAACAACACGCGACGACGCTCGTCGGTGGAAGGCGGCTGCTCGGTCCCGCTCGTCAAGTTACCGCCAGGCGTGCCTACGTTTTGAATTACGGCCGCGATGCGCAACAGATCGTCGTACGCATTGGGTTCCGGCGGCGAACCGTTGGGAATAGGCGCCGGTTGGGTCATGTCGTAATAGGCCACGCCGGGCAACAGCAGGATCGCCAGTGAGACCAGGGCGACGCTCGCTCGCCGGCCGCGAGCCATACCGACCGATTGCGTGGGCGTCGTCTGCCCAATCGGTCCAAATTCGGTGCGACGTAGCGCCGTTAAGCCCGTGGACTTAGCCAAGCACAGCCACAAGACAACCAGAAGACCCGCGATCGCTGTAACCGCGCACCACGGCCAACCCTGATCCCTGAATTCCACATAGGTTGTCTTGTCCAGGGCGGTTGGAATGCCAGCGAGCGGCGCAACGAGGCACACGACACCCAAGCCAACCCACCAGGGCCGGTGAGCGAGTGCTGCCCATGCTCCCGCAAGCGTAGCCACACCGAAACCACCGCCCACCAACGCGTACTTCCACCACGATTCCCGCACCTCGCCGGGCAGGTAGGCCAACACTCCGAATACCGTGGAAATCAACAGCGTGGCCCGAAACAGGTCGGCTATGGAGAATCGCCTCCACGCGTGTGATCTCGGCGGAGCTTCGGTTGCTTTTCCGTCTGCCGGCGGCAAGGTGAATCGGCGAACGAGTAGTAACGGCACGACCACGACCAGGGCCTGCGTAACGAAGACCAGGGCCAGATCGAACGCCGGCACAGGAAACAGGGAGACGATCACGGCCGCGACCGGAATGAATCGCACGCACCAGTGATGCCGGCCGAGGCCCGCCCAGATGGCCAGCAGGCCGAACGCGGCCCCTGCGGTCGCGGCCAGCACGTGAACGAGGACGATTTCGGTCATGGCAGTGGGCTCGAATGGCCGGTCCAAACGATCAATTCTCGCCGTTCTAGCCGGCCGTGCCAAGTACACGAAGCTGAAGCTAGCGCCTCGAATGGCCACCTCGTCCTCGCATGGATAAACTGACGACATGCACTCCTCAGCCAACAGAAAACGGCCGCATCGACAGATCCTACGGCTCCGGCATTCTTCCTCCTTCCCACTACTGATGTGCCTTTGGCCGCTCATTGGTTGCGGGCGAATGGCACCTGCGGGCCGTAGCGATCCGCCGGCCCCGTCGGCCTCTTCACCCGCTGAACAAACCATCCCTGAAAGCTGGCCCTGCTGGCGCGGCGCGACGCACGACAACCACAGCCCTGATTCTCATCCACCGGTTTGTTGGAGTAAGACTGAAAACGTCGTTTGGAGGGCGCAGGTTCCGGGACGCGGCCACGCGACTCCTTGCATCTGGAAGCACCAGATTTTCGTCCCCACCGCCGACGAGCAGGAGCAGGTGCAGTCGTTGGTCTGCCTTGACCGCCGCACTGGCGAGCCGCTTTGGCAACGGGCCGTCCATCGCGGCCATTTTCTGCCCAAGAACGAGAAGAACTCCCATGCGTCCGCCTCGCCGGCGTGCGACGGCCTATACGTCTACGTGCCGTTCATGAACCAAGACGCCCTCTGGCTCACGGCGGTCGATTTAGCAGGCCAGATCGCTTGGCAGCGGCGGGTCGGGGTGTACACTCACGCCAACGGCTACGGCGCCTCACCCGTGCTCTTTGACGGCCTTGTGATCCTGGCCAGCGACAACACGGCGGATGCCTGCCTCGCAGCCTACCACACGGAATCAGGTGAACCCGCCTGGCGGGTCGCCCGGAAGCCTTCGAACAATTCCGGTACCCCGATCGTGGGAAACGTGGCGGGCCGACCGCAGTTGCTGATTCATGGCGCCTGGTCGGTTTCCAGCTACGATCCACTCTGTGGAGATGAACTTTGGCACGTCGAGCACCCGACCGAGGTCGCGGCCTGCACGATGGCGTTCAAAGGGGACCTAGTCTTTGCCAGCGGCAACGTGCCGGAGAAAGAGATCTTGTGTGTGCGGACCGATGGGTTGGGCGACGTGACCGGCACGCACGTCGTCTGGCGCACGGCGCAGCGCGTGACCTACGTGCCCTCGCCACTTGCGGATGCAAGTCGGCTGTACGTCGTCACCGACGCGGGCATCGCCTACTGTCTGGAAGGCGCCACAGGCAAGGAGCTTTGGAAGGAGCGGTTGGCGGGGTCGTTCAGCGCTTCGCTGCTGCTGGCCGGCGGCCACGTGTACGCGACGAGCGAAACGGGCACGACGTACGTGTTCAGGGCGGCCGACAGCTTCGAGCTCATGGCCCGAAACGAGATCGAGGAGGAGTGCCTCGCCAGCCCGGTGACATGTGATGGGCGGCTCTTCCAGCGCACGGCGGGAAGTCTGTACTGCATCGGGCACGGCGAGTGACAGCGTGCTGCCCGGCGATCCCAAACAACCGGTTCATGCAGATCATCAGACCGGGGCTCGGCGAGGGACACTCGGCCTTTGTTGCTCGCGGCCAAGCTGGCAAGTGCAGGCCGCTGCCTGGCGGCGGGTTCTGCGTTATATCCCGCAAGTGAAAGATTAGCCGGTGGTTTGGGATCGTTGGAGCCGCCTTCGCCATGTACTGCGTGTTGAGGTACGCCCCCGATGCGTAAGTACTCACCCGTAAGAGCATTTGCGCCCGAGCTCCACCTTTCCACGCGGTCGGAGCTCGGCAAGACAAGGTTGCGGAGAAGGTGCTTTACGCGGGCGGGCGGCGGCAAACCTGGTTTTGGCGAGGCTGCCAGTGGTAGACTAACGGTATGACGATCGGCGAAGACGGACTGGATAACGTGAAACGCTGCCTTAAGCGACTTCGCGTTGGCGCACTTTGGCTGGGTTGCGTCGCTATATTCGGGATGTTCGCCGTACCCTGGGCGCTCACCGGTCCATCGAGCACGCAACTGATTGTACACTCGATCGTCTCTGCCGAGACATCTCGTAAGCAGCGAAAGCCCGATGCACTGCGTGTTTTTTTGCTCAACCTCGCCCATGGGCGGCGCGACGGTGAGCACCAGGTGCTGCAGAGCAGCGACGCGATTCGCTCTCATCTCGACGGTGTCGCCACCGTGCTCCGTCGTGAGGCCCCCGACCTGGTCGCTCTGCAAGAGGCGGACGGCGCGTCATTCTGGAGCGGCCGATTCGATCATGTCGAACATGTTGCCCGCGAGGGTGCTTTCGCCTATTTCGTTCACGGTTACCACGTTCGCGGCCCGCTGCTGGGCTACGGCACCGCGATCCTCTCCCAGTCAGAACCCGTCGAGCCGGTCTCGCGGACATTCGCCCCATCGCCGCCGACGATGGGTAAAGGCCTGGTGATCGGCACGTTCGATTGGCCGGGTAACAATGGCGAGCAAGTGGACGTGGTCTCGATCCATCTCGATTACGCGCGCGCCAGCGTCAGACAAAGCCAAGTTCGCCAGATCGTCGGCTGGCTGCGCGGCCGTGGCCGGCCGTTGATCATCCTCGGCGATTTTAATTGTGACTTCAATGGTGAAGAAGCGTCGTTACGCACGCTGGCCGCAGAACTTCGGCTGCATGCGTTCGAGCCTACCGCCGAACAAACCACGTTTCTGGAGACCGGCGAGCGGCTCGACTGGATCCTGATCTCGCCTGAGCTGGAGTTCGTAGATTACCAGGTGCTACCCGACGTGCTCTCTGACCACGCGGCACTTGTCGCCAAGATCAAGTTGCGCGAATGAACGCCCGGCGGAAGTGCTAAGCTAACAATGCCGCCAGGACACCGGACAGAACGATGCCGTCGAATGTGCCGGTGCCACCGATCGAGAGCAGGCCGACGAAGATGCCGAACACTACCAGCACGGCCGCGGTCGGCGTCAAGTGTAGCCGCTCCAGGGCACTTTGCATGACATTGACCAGCAGTAGCGGCATCAAACACGTCAGCGAAACCGCGGCCAGGATGCTCATGCAGCCCAACGCGGGGAGCCAAGGCGGGATGGGGCGGGATCCATTCATACTTTGATTGTGATGATCACTTCAACTCTTTCCACAGAAACGTGTACGCCAGGGCACTCATGAATGCCGCTTGCTTGTTGTCTGCCGCACCGCCATGGCCGCCTTCGATGTTCTCGTAGAGCAGTACGTCGTGCCCCATCTCGGACAGCTTCGCCACCATCTTCCGGGCATGACCTGGATGTACCCGGTCGTCGCGCGTGGACGTCATGAACAGCGTCCGGGGGTACTTGCCGTTGGCCTTCGCGTTGTGATACGGGGAGAACGTCTTCAGCGACGCCCACTCGTCGGGCTTGTCCGGGTCGCCGAATTCGGCCATCCAGCTTGCGCCAGCCAACAGCTTGTGGTACCGCTGCATGTCCAGCAAGGGGACCTGGCAGACGATCGCTCCGAACCGGTCCGGGTAAAGCGTCAGCATGTTGCCCATCAAGAGGCCACCGTTGCTCCCCCCCATCGCCCCCAAATGCGCCTGGGTCGTTACCTTTCGGTTCACCAAATCCTCGGCGACGGCCGCAAAGTCCTCGTAGGCTCGGTGTCGATTCGCCTTCAGGGCTGCCTGGTGCCATTTTGGTCCAAACTCGCCACCACCCCGGATGTTGGCAACCACGTAGACGCCCCCCTTTTCCAGCCATGCCGCGCCTGTGCCCGCCTGGTAGCCGGGCGTCATCGAGATCTCGAATCCACCGTAACCGTACAGCAGGGTCGGGTTCGCGCCGTTTAGCTTCATGTCCTTGCGGGCCACCTGGAAATACGGGATCTTCGTGCCATCCTTTGACACCGCTTCGTGCTGGGTCACTTCCAGCCCGTCGGCATTGAAGAACGACGGAGTCGCCTTCATTTTTTCCGCCGGTTTCCCGCCGATCGTCCCAAGGAACAAGCTGGAGGGAGTCAGGTAGCCGGACACGGCCAGGAAGTAATCGTCTGACTCGTCGGCATCGACGGACCCGGCCTTGACGCTGCTGAAGCGGATCGCCTCCGGAAGCGCCTCCCGTCTCCATTTGCCATCGGCCCGCGTCAACACGTAGAGGCGATTGGCGACGTTGTCGAGCTCGTTCACGATGACACAGTGACGGGTGGGCGAGAAGCCGTCGAGCGACTTTCGCTCCGTCGGCTCGAAGAGTACGTCGAACTTACGGCCACCCTCCTGAAAGGCCTCGAAGTCGATGGCGAGAAGCGACCCGGCCTGGTATGTCTTACCAGCGACCTTCCATTCCGTCCGCAGGGTGACAAACATCCAGTCGCGAAAAACGCTCGCGGTCGCGTCGTCCGGCTTGTCGATCTTCACGAACTTCCCACCCCGCCGGACAGACATCTCGTTCGTATAGAAGGTCAAACTCCGGTAGGCGAACTCGCGCTCGAAGTCAGGCGTCAGATCCCAATAGGCCGCTGCCCCCACGTCCTCCGGCGTGCCCTCGAAGACGACTTTCGCATCGGCGAGCCTGGTGCCGCGCTTCCATTGCTTGGTGATCCGTGGATAGCCGGATTTGGTGAGCGTGTCCGGCCCGAAGTCGGTACCGACGTAGAGAGTATCCATATCCCGCCAGGAAACATTGCTCTTTGCCTCTGGAACGGTGAAGCCGTCTTGGACAAATGCCTTCGAGGTAACGTCAAACTCGCGGACGACGTCGGCGTCGGCCCCTCCGCGGGACAAAGAAACGAGGCAGTGCTCGTACTTCGGCCGGAGGAAGTCGGCTCCATGCCAGACCCAGTTTTCCTTCTCTCCTTCGCTGAGAGCGTCCAGGTCCAGAACAGTTTCCCAGTTCGGCACGTCCTTGCGATACTCATCGAGGGTCGTACGCCGCCAGAGGCCTCGCTTGTTCTTGTCGTCGCGCCAGAAGTTGTAGTACCACGGGCCGCGCTTCGTTATGCCGGGAATGCGGTCCTTGGAGTCGAGGATGTCGAGAAGTCGCTCGTTGAGGGCGGCAAATCCGGACACCTTGGTTAGCTCACCGGTGCTGGTGGCGTTCCGCTCCTTCACCCAGTCGAGGGCCTTGTCGCCGGTCACATCTTCGAGCCAGCCGAATTGGTCATCCTGCTCCTCGGCGCCAACCGCCCAAGCAGCGGCCAGCAGGAAAGAAAGGGTTACCAACTGGGGCATGCGGGTCTCCAAGAAAGGTCATGGCTACCGAGGTCCGGTTATCCAACTGTGCCACTGGGCGGAACGCCATGGGTCGGCGAACATGCTGAACAGGATGACGGAAACAGCGGGCAAGAGCAAGCGGTAGCAACATAGCTACAGGATCGTTCCCGGTGTTCCCACATCAAGTCGGCCGGTAGTGCATCAAAACCGAGCGCAATGACCGAATTCGAGCGCTTTTTTTTACGGATTATACCCTCCCATGGCCTCCCATGGTTATACCTCATCTTGGCCCGAATACGCCATTTGGGACGAGCACGAGCGCCCCGGTAAGCCACGCTCAGACGACCGCCTACATGGACGACTGCCATTTCGGCACACAAGATCCGCGAGGGTTTAGCGCTTTGGCGGGGGGTAACAGGTTCAGATGGTAGCGCGGTGTGGAGTGCGTCGGTTCAGCGTTTTCCGGACGCCGACCTTGGCTTTGCCCTACTCTTGCTTGGGCGTTTTTTCGAACCGGAGCTCGGCTCTTCAATGATCACTTCATCGAGGCGGACTTTGGTTCCGTCATCAAGCTCGACTACCCGGTACAAGATGGCGGAAACGTACCTGGGCATGGGAGCGTCGGCCTCGGGGACGCCGGCACCGGCCGTCGCAGCGAGCGATCTTTTTTGCGACCGCACAAATTCTGGCTGTCACTTCGGCTTCGCTTCGAGGATCGTTACCGCGTCGCCATACTGTGCCTTGACGAGGGCTTTTGCATGCGCGTTGTCGCTCGCTTGCACCTCGACCCACGAAACACTGCCTTTGCCTTTCAGCACCAGACGCTCCGCCGGCGAGTCTTGCCCCGAGAAACAACGATACAGGTGAGATCGTATTCGCCGGTTAGTCGTTTGTCTATACGCACCTGGTGCGTCTTCTGTGGCACCGCATTGCCTGAATGTCGTGCATGTCGTGCTGCCCGCAATGGTTGACGGTGAACCCCAAAGCGGCGTCGTCGGCGCGATCGTCGGGTCTTCCTGTCGGCACGGCTACATGCCGCCTCGCGACCATGCTGGTCCGTCGGTCGCACTGGCCCGCCTAATCTTACCCAAGCCGAATCGGACACGACCACCAATAGCTTGACGCTCGCCCGGAGAGGCAGTATGTTGCGCGCTAGCTAGCGGGGAGGTGGGAGGGGCGGGGCGGGCACTTAACACTACAGCGCTAGGTTGATCTTGTCTTGGGAGTAAATATCGGCGAAGCTGCGGCCTGTCAAGTGCTCTTCCGGAGGCCAAGGCATGGATGCCGAACAGATTCGTCGCTTGGAGCCGCAACTGGCGGACTACTTGAA
>DATLQY010000764.1:0-18480 GCA_035534975.1 Pirellulales bacterium | reverse complement strand
GATGTGGATGAAGTTCTCGCGCGGCTCGGTACGCTCCTTCATCACCAACGTCGAGGTAATCGACGCGGCCAGTTGCTTCTGCCGCTGTTTGAGATCCGCATAGGCGATGTTGAGCGGAACCCGCTCGGGATCGAACTGCTTGTACTCCTCGGCCAGGTCCTTTTTCTGCTGATCGCTCCGCTCGTCGACGGGCACCGCAAGGAGTTGGCGCACCTTTTCCGGCAGCGCCGGAAGGGCGCTGGGGGAGGCGGCGAGCTTCCTCTCCCATTCGTCCTGGCGAGCGGCGGCGCTGGTGTCGACATCCCGCAGGCGCTTTTCAACCTGCGCGATTTCGGCCAGCAGAGCCGGTTCCTCCTTGGCTTGCTGCGTTGTCGGCACGGGATACGCCGGCTCGTCCGCGTTGTTCAACAGGGCGAAGAACTCGTAGAACTCGCGCTGCGAGATGGGGTCGAACTTGTGGTCGTGGCAACGGGCGCAGCCGAGCGTCAGACCAAGGAACACGGCGCCGGTGGTGCTCACGCGGTCGACCACCGACTCGACACGGAACTGTTCCGGGTCGGTTCCTCCCTCTTCATTGACCAGCGTGTTGCGGTGGAAGCCGGTGGCGACGACCTGCTCGACGGTCGCGCCGGGCAGCATGTCGCCGGCCAGTTGCTCGACGGTGAACTGGTCGAAAGGCAAATCGCGGTTCAACGCGTCGATCACCCAGTCGCGGTATTTCCAGATCGAACGGCCGCCGTCGATCGTGTAGCCGTTGGAATCAGCGTAGCGGGCCTGGTCGAGCCAGTGCCGCCCCCAGCGTTCGCCATAGTGCGGCGAGATCAGCAACCGATCGACGAGCTGCTCGTAAGCGTCGGGCCGTTGGTTCGTGACGAACTGTTCGACCTCCGCCGGCGAAGGGGGCAACCCCAGCAGGTCGAGCGAAAGCCGCCGGATGAACGTCACGCGGTCGGCCTGGGGCGATGGCGCCAGCCCTTCCGCCTCCAACCGCGCCAAAATGAAGGCATCAATTGGGTTGCGCACCCAAACGGAATTGCCAACCGGGGGAATCGCCGGCGAGGCCAGCGGCCGAAACGACCAGTGCTTGGCGGCGCCGTCCTTCGAGGCCGCGGGCGCATCGTCGGCGGGCGCCGCGGCTCCTTGGTCGATCCAGACCCTGAGCAGGGCGATCTGGGCGTCGGAAAGCGGCGGGCGTTGTTCGGGCGGCATTTTTTGCACGTCGCCGGTACCTGTGACGGCGGCGATCAGCAGGCTTTCGCCGCTGTTGCCGGCGACGACGGCCGGGCCGTTGTAGCCGCCATCCCGGGCAGCCGCGACCGTGTCGAGGCGCAAGCCCGACTTCTGCGTATCGGGACCATGGCACTCGTAGCAGTGCTGCGCCAGGATCGGCCGAACGTCGTTGCGGTAGTCGATCTCGTCGGCCGCGAAAGCCGGCGCGGATAGCACCGTCAAACAGGCGAGGCAACGAGTTAGAGTGGATACCATCCAGACAGCTCCCGGTGGGGGGAACGGAGCGTTTTATGGCGGGCGGACGATTGGCTTCACGTGGAATTCTACCATAGTTCGGCCAATTTTGATAACTGTTCTTTTGCCCCGGTTCCCTATGAGTCGGGCAAAGTGATCTCCCATGACAACTCGTCATTTGGGCTGACCATCGAGCCGGGCATTTGCGGGGGGCTACGAGGTCATTGAAGGTTTCTGACGATACTGCCGATAGTAACGATGGTATGGTGGCGCTAACGTAGCGCCCTGGGCCGTGGTTCGGCCCGCTTGTGGCAGGGGGGGTCATGCGAGTCATCCGCGGCAAGAGGGCCCTGGTCACGGGGGCGGCCGGGGGCATCGGCCGCGAAGTCGCGCTGGCGCTGGCGGCCGAGGGCGCGAGACTGTTCCTGCTCGATATCGACGAGCCAGGCTTGGCCGGCGTGGTTGACCATTGTCGACAGCGAGGCAGCGATGCTCTTGGGCGAGTGTGCGACGTATCGAAAAGCCATGCGATTAGCGACGCGGTGGCCACGGTGCTCGACCATTGGGGCGGGCTCGACATTCTGGTCAACAACGCCGGCGTGGCCTATTACGGCCGCACCGAACTGATGGACCCCAAACAGTGGGACCGCCTGCTGGCGATCAATCTGCTGGCCCCGATTCAGTTTACCAGGGAATTGCTGCCGTCGCTTTTGGAGCAGGGGGAGGCGCACCTGGTCAACATGTGCAGTGTTGCCGGCCTGGTCCCGTTCCGCAAGCTGGCGGCATATCAAGCCACCAAGTTCGGGTTGGTCGGCTTTAGCTTGTCGCTGCACACCGAATATTGGCGGTACGGGTTGGGAGTGACGGCCCTTTGCCCGGGATTCGCTCGGACCGCCATATTCGACAATGCCATGCGTAGCCGGAGCGGACGTCCAATCAAGGCGCCTCCCCGGTGGGCGCTGTGCTCGGCGGAGAGTGTCGCCGCGCGTTGCGTACGGGCCATTCGACGTAACGAGCGACTGGTGACCGTTACTCCCTTCGCTCGCCTCCTCTGGGGTTTGCAGCGACTTTCGCCATCACTCATGAACCTGATGGTGCGAGGTCACCGTATTCCGTGGCAGCCCGCGGATACTCAGCCGCTTCCGCCGCACGTCACTGTTCGGCGCCCGAAGCAGCCGGCTTTTCATTAAACAGCAGGCATAGCCGCCAATCATCTTCCACGACGCGGCGGCAGCCCTACCGAGGTCGCTGCGGTCGGCTGGTTCCCAGCACAGCGTGCGAACGGTCGCGAAAACTCGGGAAACGGCCGTTGAGCCGGCAGCGCTCGAGCACTTGCTGGTTGAGCTCCGAAAGCCCACACAACCGCAGCAGGCCGTCGTGCTCGTGCAGCCGCCGCTCGAGGACGAGCAGTTGGGCGACCAAGGTGCTGTCGAGCCGGGCCAACTCGTCGCATTCCAACAACAGCCGGTAGGTGAAGTGACGCTCGACGAGCGACCAAAGTGTGTCGGCCAGATCGGTCCCGTCCAGAATGCCGTCTGGCGGCGGACAAATCCGGATGAACAACCAATCGGGACCACGTTCGACGTCGGCTACCCAGCCCTGTGCAAGTTCCGCCATGAGAGTTGTTCCTTCAACACATGCTACAAAAGAAGTGTTTCCAGGTCGGCCGCCACGTTCCTCCCGACCCAAACGATTATCATAAGTCCTACGAAGGGTCGTGCAAGCGCGGATCGAACTTTTTTTTCGGTTTTCCCGACGGTGTGCTAGCACCCGTAAATCCTCACCGGCCCCTTGAAGACGGCGACGAAAAGGCGATACTGTCGCTTACGCACCCCATTGACCCTTACAGTCCCAAACGAGGAGTTGAACCATGTCGCGCGTTGGAGCCGTAACATTCAAAGGCAGTCCCTTGACTTTGGCTGGCAAGGCCGTGACGGTGGGAGAACAGGCCCCCGATTTCAAACTGCACCGTTTCGCCGACGGCGCGATGCAGACGATCACGCCTGCCGATCTGAAGGGGAAGCCGACGATCTTGAGCGTCGTCCCCTCGCTCGATACGCCGGTCTGTCAAATACAGACCAAGAATTTCAACCAACAGTTGGCTTCCTACGGCGATCGAATCAACGCCCTGACCGTAAGCCTCGATTTGCCGTTTGCTATGAATCGCTTCTGCGGCGCTGAGGGGATCACCAGCCTGAAGAGTGCCAGCGACTACCAGGACCGCAGTTTTGGCAAGAATTGGGGAATGTTGATCGAGGAGCTCAAGATTCTTGCGCGCGGGACGTTCGTGCTCGACCCCCAAGGTAAGATCGTCTACGCCGAGCAGGTCAAGGAAGTCGCTGAACAGCCGAACTACGACGCGGCGCTGGCGGCGTTGAAGGGCCTGTTATAGCGCCGCCGCGTCGCGGCAGACCCCAAAGAACATGGCCCGTTGGCCCTACCATCGCTGGACGTGGGTTTTTACCTATGGCTCGGTGTTTGTACTGTTTCCGCTTTGCTGCCTGGCGGCTTACGCCTGGGTGCGCGGTTGGCGAATCGTGCCCTGGTAAGGCTCGGTCCCATTGACAAACGGGCCATTCACCGCTTAACTGATAGCTTAATGGACCCCCCCACCTGTTGCCATGCTGAGGGAGCGAATGTGGAAAACCAAACAACCACCGCGGCCAAACCGATGAACAAGACGGAACTCACCAACGCGTTGATCAACACCACCGGCCTGACCAAAGCTCAAGTGAGCGCGTTTTTCGATGAGCTGGCGAAGCTCATGGGACAACAACTGGGTGAGGGCGGGCCGGGCGAGTTCACACTGCCGGGCCTGGCCAAGATCAAGGTCGTTCGTAAGCCGGCGACCCCGGAACGAATGGGCATCAATCCGTTCACCAAGCAAGAGCAGTTGATGAAGGCCAAGCCCGCCCGAAACGTCGTTAAGATCAACGCGCTCAAGGGTTTGAAGGACATGGTCTGATCGGTGCGTCGGGTCTGATCGGCGCAGTTCTGACGGGCGCAATGGGTTCATGCGCATGGATCAAGACGCCGCAGTAGTGCGATTGGCGGCCGGAAGGCGTGTCGAGGAGCAAAGCGCCGTCGGGTGCGATTCCGGCGCACACGCCGGTCGTTTGCCGTTTCCCCGCTTCGATGGTGAGCGTTTTACCGTGTTGCAGACAAGCCACGTCGGCGCGGCGGCTGATGGACTTGGGGTGCTGCGCCAAGTGATCGAGCAGGACATCGAGCCGCGACAGCGCTTCGACGAGTATCAAGGTGCGGTCGTGAGGCCCAGGCGACAGATCGCAGAGCGACGTGACGATCTCGGCCAATTCCAGCGGCGCCTGGGACGATGAATTGTTCACGTTCCAGCCGATGCCCAGAATGTGCCGCCCGTCGGCCAAAGCCTCGACCAGGACTCCCGCCAGCTTACGGTCCGAAGCGAAGACGTCGTTGGGCCAATGCACTCCGAGGCGGACGTTGGGCGCCCGCGGCTCGCAGGTCTCGACGATGGCCAGGGCGGCTGCCAACGACATCAGCGGCAACCACGGGCGCTGGATACCGCGCGCGGCCGGATCGAACAGCAGGCTGAAGGCCAGGCTCCCAGTTCCGGTCCACCAGCGGTTCGTCCCCCTCCCCCGCCCGGCCGTTTGTTCATCGGCGATGACCAACACCGGCAACGAGCCGCTCCCTTCCTCCGCGATCCGCCGCGCCCGGTCGTTCGTCGATACCAGCGCCCGATGGTATTCGACCCGCGAGACGAACGTCTCGGTTCGCAGTCGGTGGAGTTGGAGGTCGTTCATGAGTGCTGGTACAAAAAAAGCCGGGCCAGCGACGAAACTGGCCCGGCAGCGAAAGGGATTCTACACGCCTGATTCAAGCGTTACCAGAGGTACGTGAACCGGGTGGTCAAACCGTCGAACGTGATGGTGCTGCTGTTATTGATCGAGCTGTTGTAGTTGCTGGTCTGCACGGTCTGGATGAAGTTGCCGGTCGAAACCGTGTTGAACCAGGCGCCGAAGTAGTAGCCCGCGGTGATCTGAACCCGGCCGTTGGCGCTCCGCCAGCCGCCGCCCACTTCGTACTCCAGGATCGGCACTGTGCGGAAGTCTCTCCAGGCGCTGGTCGACTGAACGCCCGCCAGGTTGTTGGTCTGCAAATAGCTGGCGCGGTTGTTGCCGGCCAGGATGCTGCCGAATGACTTTCCGTAGATCAGGAAGCCCCGATTGTTGGCTTGCCGCGCGCCTTGCAATCCGAAGCGGGCACCCACGCCTTCGAAATTGATGTTCGTCCCCACGTTGGTCGTGGAAAGGGCGCCGAGTTGCTCCGATCGGAACTGTTGGGTGAGGATCCCGTAGCGGGTGCCCATCGAGTAATTCACGTACCAGTTCCGCCCGCCGGCGAGCAAGCGGCGATAGTCAACGTCGGCGAATTGGAACCGTGTCGTATAGCGTGCGAAATCCGCCAGGCCGGTCGCCGGGCCAATGGGATTGGTCACGAGCGATTGGATCGCAAACGGCGCGGCCGTGAAGATCGACCCGTTCGCCTCGCTTTGGAAATTGGTGTACGCGAGCTGGATGCTCGCGGTCCGGCTCATCGCGAAGGTCGCGCCCAAGCGGTAGCCCCCCGAGTATTGGGGGTTGATCGTGCCCACGGCGCCGTTGGAGACGCCGCCGAGTTGCGGATCGCCGAACGCCACGGTGGCGCCACGCGGACGCAGATAGAGCGCCTCGGCGAAGGCACCGGTTCGGTGCGCCCAGAAGGGCTCGACGTAACTGGTGTAACCCGAGTACGTACCGCGGTTGCTGCTGGCGCCGGCGGTACCATCGACCGCCGTCGTCGCGGTGTTGCGTGCCAAGGCGGAACCGTCAGCAGGTGTGGGCTGGTCGGCGTAATAATCGTTGTAAGTCAACCGGTCGGATTCGCTGGCCGGCACGAGGTCGGCGTCGCCGCCGGTGGCCTCGGCGTTGACGGAGATCGTGGGGTACCGGTAGACGCGCGATTCGTCGGGCTGTGCCGAAGTTTCCGGCGCGGCGGAGTCTGAGGCCCCGGTATTGGGGTATGGTTCTTGCGCGTGCGATGGTGTGCCAACGCACACCAGCGTGGCCGCGACCACGGCTTGGAGGGTTTGCAGTTTCACGTCGTGTTCCTCGGAGTGCGGTGGGGACGGTTCGTTGGAAACAATTGCTTTCCGGGGTTCTCCCGATTGATTCCACGAATCTCAATCGACGAACCGACGCGGTTGCCCTACCATTTACGTTGGCGGCGCCAAACACGCTACCGGCGCTAGAACTGGAAAGCGCGGCAGGTCCGCCACGTGGAGAACAACCGTTGCAACCGGACCACCGGCCAGGCAGGACGCTCACGCGTCTTTGTAGGGACCGCCCTCTGTGCGTTCCCCGAGCCGTGCTAAGCTAGAAGCTCACGCGGCAAGCGCCGCGCGGCGAACCAGGAGGCGAAGGTGCAAAGGGCGCTGCCGGCCAACAGCGCGCTGAAGGCCGTGGCCGAGTCCCAGTGTTGGCTGCCGAACTCGTACCAGTAGCCGCCCAACCATGTCGAAAGCAAGGCGCTAACGTTGGAAACCGCCATGAAAATGGCGAACACCGTGCCCGCCGCGCTCAGGGGACAGGCCCGAGCGGCCAGATCCAACTGGATCATGATCGCCGTCATGTACGTGAAACCGGCCAACACGCTGACCGAAGTGGCCCACTGCCCGTTGACCAGGTGCCAATAGGCGAGCGTGCTGACGACTCCGCAGACGATTGCGCCCGGAACCAACCAGCGCATCGGCACTTTTCGGCAATAGAAGCCGTACAGGACGCACGCCCCGATCGAGCCACAGGCGGCCCACGAAACGGTCGCGCCGTACGATTTCTCTGTGAAATTCAAGGCGCTTGTCATGTGCAGGTAGAGCACCGATTGCGAAAAGGGATTGAAGTGCCAGACGAACATGAATGCGCCGACGCAAAGCACTGACGGGGAACGCAACGTGCGCCAAAGCACACCCCGTGCCGAACTGAAGTGGGGCCGGGGTAGCGATTGACGCGGTTCTCGAATATAAAATACCGACAGGAGCGATGTCATCGCCATGAGTCCGCCGCAAAGCAAGTAGCCCAATTGTTGATGGTGCTCTTCACTCAAGAGACCGCCCCAAACGCCGGTGAGCAAGGTGGCCGCGTAACCGGCCCCGGCGGCGATCGACTGCAATCGGCCGGTAATCGAGAGCGTCTGGCCGGCTTCGATCAACATGGCGTCAAGCACGACGTCGGAGAAAGTGATCGCCAGCGCGGGCAAAAACAGGGCCGCGAAGAGCACGTGCCGCGCTCCGCTCGAGAGCGGTAACAAGTACAGACCCAGGAAGCAAACCGTGGTGGCGACCGCGGCCACCACCAGGTAGCTCTTGCGGCGGTATCCGGCCAGCGGTACGAAGTCGCACAGCAGGCCGCACAACGGCTTCAGGCACCAGGGACCGCCCAGGAGTGCCACGAAGGTGGCGATTTCCTGCGCCCCGCTGCCCCATTCCTTGAGCAACGACTGTGTCGGTTGTGTGATCAGGCCGGTGGTCGGCTCGCCGATTCCCTGGAGAAACGAAAGCGTTCCGAACAGAACGGATAGGCCAAAGACTTCCCGCCGCATTTCTCCGAGTGCTCAAAAAACGTGCTGCCGGGTGCGCGCCATGGGGCATAATTGCCCGCAAAGCTAGCATTCCCGTGCGAATTCGGTAAAAAAACAAGACATCCGCAAAAAGCGCGCCGAGCGATTGTGTTCGCGGCAAGCCGCGTCCGCCGCTTGGATACAATGTTCGTTTCCGCAAGTTCCGGCGGGAGACGTGCTTAAACGGAACTCTCGACCGTGGGGCCCTGGCCTTTGAAAGGTCCCCGGCGGCGGGAGATGTACTTCAATTGGCCGGCAGGGTCAACCCCGCCACAAAGCACGACTGGGCTTGTCCAACGGACTCCGCGTAGCATAACCTTGGGACTCATGGACATGGGCTCAGGAATTGACCCCAGTGGGTCGAACCGGCGCAGGGATGAACACGACGGTGAATAGACGGAACGAAATCGTCGATGCATTCAAGGCAGTCCTGGCCCCTCGTGACGAGGTGCTGGTCATCCATTCGTCGCTCGTGGGGCTCGGCCTCGAGCCTTCCGGACTCAAGTGGGACCTGCTGGCGGCATTGTCGCAGTTGGTCGGGGAAGGCAGGACGCTGGCTTTGCCGACCTTTACTTTCGGCTTCTGCGGCGGCAAACCTTACCATTTTCGCCGAAGCCGCGGAGAAACGGGCCAATTGGGGAATTGGTTCCTCGAGCTCACCGCCGCGACGCGAACGCCGCAGCCTATCTATTCTTTCGCCGTGGCCGGCCCCAAGTCCGCCGAGCTGGCTAGGGCGGCCAACTTGACGGCGCTGGGCGACGATTCGATCTTCGCGCTGGTCGAGCAACTCGACGCGCGGCTGGTCATGGCCGGCTGCGATTGGGACGCCTGCACTCAGTTCCACCGTTATGAGGAACAGTCCCAGGTACCTTACCGGCACTATAAGACGTTTGCGGGCGGCGCCGATTTCGGCGACGGCCTCGTCCAAGCCTCGACACGCATGTATGTCCGCGATCCGACCTTGCGGCCGGTCAACGACTTTTCACCCGCGGTGGCGAAGCTGCGTTCGGCCGGGCAGATCGCGGAACATCCTTTAGGCGCGGGCATGATCCAGGCGGTAAGCTGCCGCCGTTTGGCGGACGCGTGCCGCGAATTATTGGCTCAAAATCCCATGGCGTTCGTCCGGTGCGACGAGACCCGGCGTGGTGTACCGCTGCGCATCGCACTCCTGGGCCAGGCCAACCTCGAGCTTCTCCGTGGCGCCCTCGTAAAATCGGCCCGGGAGCTTTTTCCCGATCGCGAACTGGAGATTCACACTCCGGCGATCGGTCAATGGTTTCAAGAAATCGTGGCGCCTGAATCCAGGCTGAACCGCTTCCAAGCCGACGTTTCGATCGTCGTCGATCGACTTGAGGACGTGCTGCAAGTGGAATCGCTCGATGAGCTGTCGGACCTGGCCGACGCGGACGAACGCTTCGAACGTTACCTCGCTTTGCTGGGCGCCTACGCCCGCGGAAGACCGGAGGACCTTTTCGTCAACACGTTCGTCCCGATGCAACCATCGGCGTCGGGCACGGGCCCGCCGGATGCCTATCAAGGGGCGAACGCCGTCGCGCGCTTCAATGCGCGGCTTGTTGCATTTCTGGAAAAGCTGCCCCACGCCCGCGCGTTCGACCTTGCCCGCTCGGCCATCGCGTTTCGCGACGGGCCGCTCGTCGACTTGCGACTTTGGCACCTCGCGCGGTTCCCCTATTCGGCCGCGTTCAGCGACCACCTGGCCCGTCGATACCTCGGCTGGATCCTGGCGATGCAAGGCCGGACCGCGCGGCTCGTGGTGCTCGACCTCGACAACACGCTTTGGGGCGGCGTGCTGGGCGAAAACGGTCTGGGCGGTTTGCAACTTGGCGGTGACTACCCGGGCAACGCCTTCGCCGCATTCCAGCGGTGCCTGAAGCGGTTGGCCGGCCGCGGCGTGGCCCTGGCGGTGTGCAGCAAAAACGACGAGGAAGATGCGCTGCGCGCGATCCGCACGTTGCCCGCAATGGTGCTGCGCGAAGACGCCTTCGCCGCCTGGCGGATCAATTGGGAGCCGAAATGGCGGAACATCGAGTCGCTGGCGTCGGAATTGAACCTGTCGTTGGAGCATGTGCTGTTTGTCGACGACAACCCGGCCGAGCGCGAAGAGGTCCGCCGCCGGCTTCCGGCCGCCGGCGTTCTGGAGTTGCCGGCCGACCCGGCCTGCTACACCGAGGCGTTGCTCTCGTCGCCCTACTTGGAGTGCCTGGCGCGCACCGACGAAGACTTTCGACGCGGCCGGAGCTACCAGTCGCGTCGAGCGGTGCAGAGCCTGCGGCCGGCGTTCGAGCGGGTCGAGGATTTTTACGCGTCGCTGGCGAGCCGCATCCACATTCAGCCGCTCGACGAGGGCAACGCGTACCGGGCGGAGCAACTCGCGCAGAAGACGAACCAATTCAACGCCACGAGCCGTCGTTACACGCGCCGAGACCTTGAGGCCCTCGCCCGTGACGCGCCTTGTGGTACAGGCGTCCCGCCTGAAAGCGTAAATTGTGGTACGGGCGTCCCACCAGAAAACGCAAGCGTTTTCGTGATCGGCCTGGAGGACCGTTTCAGCGAGCGCGAGAACGTCGGTCTGCTCGTTGCCCGCTGGAGACGGCCACACGCTGGGGCGGTCGAGATCGATAACTTCCTGCTTTCTTGTCGCGTTCTGGGGCGCGGTATCGAGCGCGGCGTGCTGGGATGGCTTTGCCGCGAGGCGACGACGCGGGGACTAAGCGAGATCGTGGGACGGATCGTCCCCACACCGCGTAATACTCCGGTCCGATCGCTGTACCGCGACCACGGTTTCCAACCCGGCGAGATCGACGGCGAGTGGCGGCTCGATTTGCGATCGGCGGGTGCCGACGTACCGGATTGGCTGACGGTGGTCGACGTGGAAACGAGAGGATGGTGAGGCGCATGGACCGCCAATTCGACGACTTCTCGATCGGCGACGGCGTGAGCTTTGCCCGGCAATTCACGCCCGACGACTTTGCCGCGTTTTCAGCCCTCAGCGGCGATCGTAATCCGCTGCACCACGACGCCGACTACGCCGCGCGCTCGAATTTCGGCCGGCCAATCGTCCCCTTGCAACTGGCCGCCGCCCCCTTCTCAGCCATCGCCGGCATGTTCCTGCCCGGCCATCGTTCCCTCGTGCTCGACAGCCAGTTACGGGCGATTGGGCCGGTCGATTACGGCGTGGAGGTCGTCTATTCGGGCCAGGTCGTCTCCAAGCACCCGGCCCTTCGGGCCCTGACGATTCGCGTGATCGCGTTCGATGGCCTCCGCGTCCTGCTCGAAGGCCGTTTGCGCGTGCGGGTCCGCGACGACGTTCCGGCCGGCGCTTGGACCGACGCGAACGTACCGGACATCGAGAACTCGTCGCGACATCGTGTCGCGTTGATCACCGGCGCCACGGGCGCCATCGGCGGCGCCGTTTGCGTGGCGCTTGCCCGCCGCGGATGGACGTTGATCCTGCACCACCGCGTTGACGAAGACCTCGCGGCGAAATGGCAACAGACTTGTCGCCGTGAAGGATCCGATACTTATCTCTGGCGGTGCGACTTGGCATCGTCCGCCATGCGGCGCGAGGCGTTGGTCGGGTTGGCGAGCCTGCCCGCCGCTTCGCTGGTCGTCCACTCGGCCAGCCCACGCATCGTAGCACCGCTGGCGGAAACGATGGAAGTCAACTATGCCGCCTTGCGTGACCTGAGCGAGGCGTTGCTGCCCGGCATGTTGCGGCGGCAACGAGGGGAGATCGTGTTTCTTGGTTCCAGTGCCCTTGAGCACGCGCCGCCGGGCTGGGACGATTACGTCGCGGCCAAAGCCGCCGCGACGCACTACGTAAGCGCTTTTGATCGGCGCTACGCGCCCTACGGAGTACGCGGCACGGTCGTCGCGCCGGGCCGTGTGCGTGGCCCCTTTTCCCAAGCAGCCATCCCCTTATCTCCTCCCGATCCCCACATCCCCTTTCAAGAAGCCCTCCCCATATCTCCTCCTGATCCCCACATCCCCTTTCAAGATCATCGCCCGGCCGGCGCCGATTGCCTGTTGCCCGAGGAGGTCGCCGAAACCGTCGTGGACCTGGCGGAACGAGACGATCACCCTGCGGGTGGGTACGTCTCGGTCTCTCCCGGTGTCATCCGTCACGGCGCATGGGCCTTTCGTCCGTCGCCTGCGGCACCGGCCGGCACAGAACCGGTCGTGCCGGCGACTGCCGGCAATGACCACACCGAGCAAGGTCCGTCGCCTCACGCCTCGGTCCCTGCGTCGCCTGTTTTGTCAGATCACGCGGAATTGGAAGCATTGGTCAGGCGGACGCTGCATTTAGCCGAAACGACCGATCTGAGTGAAGCCGCGCTCGACGTGACGCCCGGTTGGGATTCGTTGGGGCACCTGCAATTGCTCCTTTCCGTCGAATCGGCAATGGGCGTCTCGTTCAGCTCTCAAGAGCTGAACCAAACGACGCGCTACTCCGAACTGTGTCGACTCGTCGCGTCGAAGCTGCGCCGGCAGTGATTGTACACTTTGCCTGTTTTTCCTCGTTTCCCCGAAAAAAACTTTGTGTGTTTTTCATCGTCACCATCGTCACGCATCGTCACGGGGCCCCCACCCATGAAGAAACAGCGTCCGCAGCGTCCGCCAAGGTCGGAACCCATTGAAACCATTGGCCTTGCGTTCGGATTTCGGGCTTCCCGCCAGCTTCCGCACGATCGAGCGGCAGCGTCCGCACCACCCTCACGTCGACGACGAATTGAGCCTCCTCACACCGAGGAACACCCGCCGCCGTTGATCAACACATTTTTCGGCCCCAATGCGATAAACCTAACGCTGCGGGGCGGCACTCGTATGGACGTCTCCCGACCACCGCTCGAATAGGCGATACCGGCACCCGTACCCACCCGTATCCGGACGGTTGCCGCCTGTACCCAGACGGTTGCCGATGCGCTCAAGCTGGTGTTCGGGTACGCAAGGATTCAACCGGCGAAGTCGTGGGGATGAAGAGGGGATATTGGGATGACCGGAAAGGCAAGAGAAAGAAAACGGGAATCGTAGGCCCGGCGTTACGGTCATCGTCCTGAGATTCCGGTTCCGAACCGCTCGCGGACCCAGGCGCGGAACTCGCCGATCCAGGCGTTCGAGTCGGCCCCGCGGCGGCGCGCGAGGAAAGGCACCAGGTCCGCGACCCTGAGGAATGGGAGGTTTAAGCTCAACTCCTGCTCGACGTACTCGCCGCCAGGCGTCAGGTGAAACGTGCGCAACGATTTCCCATCACAGCGCCAGATTTCGGCCACGTGCAGACCGGCGTAGATCGGCACTTTGGCGACGGCACTGCGAGAGACTTCGATCTCGACGGCCAGGTCCGGAGGCGGGTCCAACTGCTGATCGATCTCCTCCTTCCCTCGCACCAGCGGTTCATTGACGATGTAATAACACGTGTCGGCCTCCAAACCGCCCCGATTGTCGGGCCGTTTCCAGGTCGTGGAACCGAAACCCTCGATCGGAATCCGCAACTCTTCCGTCAGGGCCTCGATCAATCGGCCGATCCGTGTCTTGAGCGATTCGTGTTTTGGCGAAGGTGACATCAGCTCCAGCACTCCGTCGTCGTAGGTCATCTTGATGTGCCAGTTCTCCTCCAAGTCGCGCAGTGCCTCGTACAGCGCCCAGGGGATATCCTTGAGAACGATTCCCCCGCTGGGAGCGAGATGCTCGTCTTGCACGTGTGCGGGACGTTGTTCGACAGTGGCCATTGGGGGCCCTTTTTCACGGAGAGGGACGCGGCACAATGACGGCGCTCATTTGATTATAGCAAATTCCGGGCTGGAGTGCCGCCGGCGGCGGCCGATCGGGATGTGCGGATCTGATCGGCGAAATTCGAACGGGCCCAAGTTTGAAATTCCTGGATCCATTCCGAGCCGCCTGCGCCGGGGCGCCACTTGACGAACGGCATGAGGTCGGCCACACGCAAGAACGGGAGGTTCAAACTCATCTCATTCTCGACGTACTCACCTGCGATCAATTGGAACGAGCGCAGCGACTTACCGTCGCACCTCCAGACTTCGGGGACTCCCAGGCGCGCGTAAATCGGCTCCTTCGGCACCGCGCGGCGACTCACCTCTGCCTCGACGGCCAGGTCGGGCGGCGGGGCCAACGCCAGATCGATCTCCTCGCACTCACGCACGAACCGCTCGTTGAGAATGTAGCAGCACTCGTCGGCCTCCAGTCCGCCCTTCTTTTCGGAACGGTCGGCCTTCCAGGTCGTCGAACCCAGCGGCCGCACCGGAATGTGCAATTCGGCGGTCATGGTTTCGATCAACCGGCCAATGCGCTTCTTGATCGACTCGTGCTTGTTCGAGGGTGACATCAGCTCCAGCGCTCCGTCGTCGTAGGTCATTTTGATGTGCCAGTTTTCCTCCACGTCGCGCAGTGCCTCGTACAGCGCCCAGGGGACATCTTTGAGAACGATGCCCTCGCTGGGAGCGAGACGCTCGATTCGTTCGTCTGCGAGAAGTTGTTCGACGGTCGCCATCATCGACTCCTTGAGGGCCCCTACGCTCATGGTTCAGCGTTTCCGGGACGAAACTGCTCGCGCACCCACTGCCGAAACGCCTTGATCCAGCGGGTCTCATCGTCGTGGTTCGATTCGAGAAACGGCTCCAAGTCGGCCGGTTTCAGGAAAGGAAGGTTGAGACAGCGCTCCGCCGGGGCATATTGCCCGCCCGGTCCAAGCTGCCAACTTTCCAGGGATGAACCGTCGTAGCGCCAGATCTCCGCGACGCCCAACGCGGAGTAAAGCGGCATCTTGCTGTCGGCGCTTCGCGTGATTTCAACCTCCACGGCGAGGTCGGGTGTATCCTCTCGCTGCAAATCGTTTGCGTCCCGCCCGACGACGCCCGCGGCGTTGAGGATGAAATAGCAGCCGTCGGCTTCCAGACCGGCCAATTCCGCCCGTTCCTTCCAGGTAGTCGAACCGAGGCTGCGGATGGGCATATCGAGTTCTTCGACGATTGCATGGATCATTCTTCCGATCAAGCGCGCATAATTCTCGTGCTGGGCGGAAGGGGCCATCAGTTCCAAACTCCCGTGATCGTAGGTCATGCGGACGTGCCAGTTCGCCTCGATGTCGCGCAACTCCTCGTACAAGTTCCAGGGGACGTCGCGAAGCACGATCGGTGCCGTCGGCACTCGTGTTTTCGTTTTTTCGACGGTTGCCATTCGAAGCCCCTTTCACGGATGGGGACGCGGCGCGACGACGTCGCTCTTTCATTATAGCAACAACTCGGCCGGTGTGCCGCCGACAGCGGATGAGGGTGGTGGGCTACGGGTGCGTTGCTGGCCAACCGGTGGGTGGGGGACGATATGAACCAGCCACGTTGAACGGCTGAGCGGCACCCAACGGCTGTTCCTCAAGCGGCTGAATCGCCTAACGTATGCCTTCAGCAAAAAGCTGGAGCACCTGGAAGCCGCTTTCGCCATGTTCGCAGCGTAGTACAACTTCTGCTGGCGGACTCGCAAGCCCGGTAAGTCTGGAAAGTGCCGACCACCGCCGCACAAATGGCAGGGCATACCGACCACACTTTGACGTTCGACGAACTATTCAACGCTGTGCTGGACCGGTAAAATGGCATCTCACAAACCACCACTGGAGAAACGCAAAATGACCGAGACTGCCAAATGCCCGATGTGCGGAACGCCCGTGACGCAAATCAGCAGCATTCAGCAGAATCCAGGATTTCAGCCAACAACCGTCTGGCTGAAATGCTCATGCGGCCATGAATGGTCGACGGAGCTGGCCAAGCGAGCCTGACCGGCAGCAACGCATCTTTAGCCGACTACCCGGATACGCATTCCGGCGATTCCACGCGGGAGGCAGCGTTCGGGGAGCCGCGCCCTTGACGCGACCATAGCACCTGGTTCTGAGGTCGCCAGACAATTGGCCAAAGAGTGTGCAACTGACACCTTAGACAGAAGCTGGTCCGTGCCTGCGGTATCCTTGCTTGCCTCGCCGAGCTAGCGATTATCACAAGCCGTCTAGATTTCCGATGGGGTCGGCATGTGGCAGTAGGGCTGGAGTCAGCTTATGATCGAACCATGCTAAAGAATATCTTACCCACCTGGGTCGAAGCCGATCCACTCCGTTCACGTGCCGTTGACGCCCTTGGTCTGCAGACCGTTGCCGACCGGCTGGCGGATCGGCTAGTGCCGGGCCTTTCGGTTATGACGACCCGCGCCAGGTATTTCAGCTTTTTTTGTTGGGCGCGCGACAAGTCGGGCAAAGAGCACGATGAAACGGAAATCCACCGCTGGGAGGTCGCTCTGGCGTTTTGTGAAGCCGATCAACACGGACCGACGAGCGGCGAGCATGATCCTCCGAGCGCTGAGTCGGCCATCGACGACGACACGTATGATCGATGCACGTTCTTCGGTTCGCGCAGTGTGACTCGGTACCGTAACGACACGGAGCCGACTAAAGTTCCCGATGACCCGCGGCGAGTCTATAAGGTGCCTGGCTGGAGGGCCTACCGCGCGTCGATGGTGGCGCTAGGGTTGCTGAACCGTGGCCGCGGCTTTGCGCTCACTGACGACGGGAACGATTTGGCTCGCCACTTCCGTCGTGCAGTTTGCCCAAAGACACCGTTTTTGCTGCCGCCAGGGGCCTGCCTTTCCCTAGTTTCAGCGAATGAGAGGGGTCTATTGCGGAATTTATTCGGACTGGGGCGTCAAGGGCGAATTGACGATGACGCGACCGATCCGCGCAAACGGCGCGCGTTGACGTCCCAGTTGCTCCAAAAGGGCGAGACGTTGGTCGATCTATTGAACGAGTATGAAAGGGCAAAACCGCGGCAACGCCTCCACGGCCCGAAGAAAATCCTGCACGCGGCGGCTATCTGGGAGCGGTTGTCGCTCGGATTGAACATGCTCTTCGTTGAGTGGGTGCGAAAACACTCCGGTAATGGCCGACGACAATTCGAGCGCGAGGTCTCTGCGGCGTTGCGTTCCAGGCAGGGGGCAGGTGCATTCGCAGACATTGATTTGGACAAGCTTGACAGCCCTGCGATCGTACGTGGCGCCGTGGCGTCATTACGTAAGGCGCTCGATCTGCGGGAAGCCCTCCCCGACGAGGACCAAAAAGTGTTCGACAGCGAAATGTTCACACTCGCCGAGCGGCTGGTACATAGTCGAGGCGATTTCTTCCAAGAGGCGCGCCGCCGACACCTAGACGTCAAAGGCGACGACGCCTGGATCAACGAGAACGGCGAGCTCGGCGACCGCGAGGGCAACAGCCTGCTCGTACCAAGCAAGGTTCGCCTGCATCCGTATCGGATTGAAGCATTTGCGCGGATCATTCGCGACCTTGCTTAGCTTAGAGCTCAGGAGCTGCTGAAATGCCGAAGACGGCACGAGGACTTTCGTGGGAGCGCACCACGGAACGCATTCGCGAGTTTGTCGCCGGCTTGAAGGGCGAGACGCCGCGCCGGGCCGTGATTTGCACGTACGACTTTGATGCGGAGCGATTTGAAGCGACCGTCTTACCGGCGCTCACCCGACGCGGGAGGCAGTTTCGCACATTGGTCCTGTCTGATGCCGGCGCACTCCAAGAAGAGCTCGCCAAGGTGCGCGGGGGACGATTGGGCCGCTACGAGCTTGCGCCGGTTCGATGCGTGGGTCGCGGAGTGTTCCACCCGAAACTGATTTACCTCGCGGCTGGGAGGCGGCACCTGATTGGCATTGGCTCGTCCAATCTGACGCAAGGCGGGCTCGGCGGCAACCTTGAGCTGATGCTCTTCACCTCCGATGATGGTCCCAATGCTCGTTCGCTCGCCGACGGCGCCACGGCGTTCTTGAGCCAGCTTCTACTGACAACGGGAATCGCCATCCCGCAGTCCGCCAGGAACTTCATTGAAAACTGCGTGATCGGCGGTGTACGTAACGCGAACTCCGAGAGCGTCTTGCATTCCCTTTCAAATCCCCTGCTTTATCAAATGCAAATGGTCCATCGGACGATCGCCGGGGTTGGCCCGGCAAAGGCGGTCACGGTCTTGTCGCCGTGGCATTCGGCGACGGCTTCGCCGGACGGCACCGAGCCAGAGATGATCGCGCGGTTGGCGAAATCCTTCAATTTGCGTGAACTATCAGTGTACACGAATGGCACGAACCGCCGCGGCCCCAGTCTCGGCGATGCCAAGGTCCATATTCGGGACGGTCGCGAAAATGGGGAAGCGACGGCGAGGACGAAGAATGGAACGGAAGACCATGCGCTCGGCGACGAACAGCGCATGCCAACGAGGGTGCATGCCAAAGCCTATTTGATCGAAGGAGACCGCGCTACCAGCTTTTTCTTCGGGAGTGCCAATTGCACTAAACCAGCACTCGTTCAGTCAG
>DATLQY010000763.1:0-8430 GCA_035534975.1 Pirellulales bacterium | reverse complement strand
CGTCGCACGCGTCGACGCCGACATCCGCCATACCCATTGCACGTCGTTCATCGCGCGTCCGGCGCCGGACGTACTGCTATTTGGCGAGAACCGCGACTACCTGGCCGAGGTGCTGGCGCGGATGGCGACCACGGCCGCTCGACGGGCGTTGGACGACGATCTCCCCGAGTGGAAGCACCTCGATTTGAGCGCGCGCCAATGGGCCTTTCGGCATTTTAAGAATCCAGATTCGCCATGCACCGGCATCGTGTACACGGCGGAACCGGGGAACGTCGCCAAACTGATTTGTTTACCGCGAGTTCAGAACGCCATGGCAATTGACCACTGGTGGCTAAAAACTGGGGACGTGCGCGCGCTCATTGAAATCAGTGTTTCGGTCCGGGAACGACGCGCGTTTGATGAATTCTTTGAGAATTTGTTTAGAAGCTTGTGGTACACGCCGTCCGACGACAACTGATCGGGTTCCAGGTAAAGAAAGCATGCACAACGGAGGAGAGGTTCCCTTGACGAATTTGTGGGTCAAAATGCTCGATTGTCGGGCTGAGGAGGGAATCCGAGCGGCTACCTACAGCTTTGGGGACGTGGTAGGTCCAATAGGTGGTTCTTGAAGCAATCCTGGTCCACCGGAGAAACGTCAATGAAAACCTGGAATCGCTTGATTCTGCCACTCGGCGTTGCTCTGGTTGTCGTTGTGGTTGGCGCCCTGCTGTACCATGCACGCGCAACGGTATGGGCAGCGCTCGCGGATGGCGAAGACCAAGATTCAATTGCGTCCGCGTCGCTGGCGGCGCAGGAGAACGCGCTGCCAGCCGCGCCAGCGGATGAGGAAAACAATTCGCGGAACGCGGATCAAGAAGACGATGAGCAACCAGAAGATGGTGACGATGGCGAGCCGGAGGACGAGAAGGACGACTGGCGAAGCAATATGCGGAACGCGCCGAACGAAGCGCGGCAGGCCATTGCGGAGTTGGAGCGCGCGGGAGTGCGAGTGTTCCTGTGCCAATACCAGCGTGACGAAGAGGTTGACGAGGATACCCCGGGAGAGCCCGACCAGGTTACGTTCCGCGCGTCCGGCGCAGCCGCGAATCAGGCTGGGTTTGAATCGCCATTCACCCGCAAGGCGCTTGGGCAACTGCTGCGGAGCCTGCCTAATGTTGAGCGCATCGACCTGCGCGATACTAACGTGAGCGATGATCACTTGCAAGAGATGAGCGCGGTCGTAACCGTGACCGACCTGACCCTGGACAATACGCCCATTACGGACAAGGGGCTCGCGCAACTCGCCGGCCTAACGGATATGGTTACGCTTTCGCTTGGCGATACCCACGTCTGCGATGAAGGACTGGCGCATCTTCGCGGCATGAAACGGCTATAAGAAACGGGAAAAAGACATGCATCATTTTGAGGTAAAATGGGATGAATAGGGAGGATCGGCGCAGCTTGTTTGCAACAGCCCGCTCATCGTACACCCATGCGCGGACCCGACGCCAGTGGTGCTGCCTCGGTCGGCAGGCTGCCGGGGGCCGCGAGCAGATAACGGTCGGCGAAACTGTGTGAACGGAGGGGCACCGACCCGCCGCGCCTGGGAACCAGCAACTGGGAACTAACTACTGCCTGGACCTGGCCGACCGCGGCACGTTGGTAATTAACCCGCAATCGGAGCGGACCAGTTGGACGTATGACGCGGCCGGAAGGGCGACGCTCCAGCGGCTCTCGAACCTGATTCGCGTAAGCATGGCCTACGACGCGGCGGACCGTCTCGTTCGGCTCGCGAACATCACGTCGACCGGCACCACGATCACGAGTTTCCGCGACACGTGGGACGGCGCCGGCAACCGCCTTTCGCGCCTTGAGGCCGACGGAACACTGGTAACGTGGACGCACGACGCGACGAACCAGCTCACGCGCGAGCGCCGCAACGGGGCCAACTCTTACGATACGACGTTTACCTACGACGCCGCTGGGAGTCGCCTGGTCAAGCTCGACAATTCGGTTCGCACGACGTACACCAGGGACGCCGCCAACCAGCTCAACAAATACGTCGACAACACCGGTACGACCACATTCACGTACGATGCGACTGGTTCACAACGTACTGAGCAGGTGCCCAGCGGAGGCATCACCACCAATACCTGGGACTTCGAGAACCGCTTGATCAAGGTCGCCTTGCCGACTGGCACGGTGAACACCTTCACCTATAATGGCGACGGGATGCGCGTCGAGCGGCAGGATTCGAGCGGCACGCTCAAGGCGATTTGGGACGGCGGAAAGATCCTCGAGGAGACCGATCAGGACAACGTGGTCCAGGTGATCTACACGCAGTCCGGCGAGGCCTATGGCGACGTCGTCAGCCAACGGCGCTCGGGAGTATCGCGCTACTTCCTGTTCGATCCGCTCGGTTCGACCAGCCGATTGACGGATGGGAGCCAGAACGTGACGGACAGTTACCTCTTCAAGGGCTTTGGCGAATCGCTGGTCGCGGCCGGGCCGACGACGAACCCGTTCCAGTTTGTGGGGCGAGTGGGGTATTTTCTTGATGCGGATCTTTCCTGGAGCTCGCTACGGGCGCGCGAGTATGGGCCCTCGATCGCACGGCTCTTCTCCGTCGATCCGTTGGGCTTCACGCGAGGCGCATACGTCTATGTGGGGAACAATCCGCTTGTGGGGATCGATCCAAGCGGCATGCAGGCGATTACCGAGGTTGACCCCTGGTTATATGAACCCGAGCCGTCGCAACCGTCGCTGTCTGGGGAGGCGTCACAACCGTCGGTGCAGCCGCAAATGGCGACGGGGAACCCACCGGGAGTCATTACCCTTGTAGTAGAAATGCCGCCAGCGCATCCACGGAAGACGTGTAAAGTCGAGCTTTGTTGCGGCGTTATCCGGCTTCCATGCCCCACGCTGCCAAAACCCTGCCCGGCCCCGCCTGCAGGCGCGGCGGGGGCGTTCCCTTGCCACTGCTTCGTGCGCGTCACGGACCAAAAGGGCGGCACTTTCGAATACCACGGCATGTGGGATGCTATCTGGGACCCAGTCTCGATGAAAGTCATCTCGAACAACCCGAAACCCGGTTGTCCTTGCAAAGCGCGTATGACTTGCAACACCACGGGCGTCCCGCCAGCGCCTGTGGGTCCCCCGGGGGCCCCTATCACGAACACGCTAGGCCAACCCATCTTTTTGCCAGCGATGGGGCCGGTCGGGGCCGCGAACTGTACAATCGTTGTAGGAAACCTGGGAAAGACGGCTTGCGCAGGTATCAAGAAGTGCTTGCAGAAAATAGTGAACAATTGCAATAAAAACCCACCCTGCTACGCGTTCTGCAACTTTCCAAATTCAAATAGCATGGCCTACCTCTTCCTCGATTCCTGCGGTGCGAAGCCTGGCGCGCCATACCCGCCATTCTCGCCTCCTGCAGCGCCCGGATGCGCACTGACCCCCGCGCCGGCTGGGTGGGCGTTGCCGCCGGGGCAGCCGCTCCCACCGTGGCCGCCGGGAGTACCAGGGGCCCAGCCGACGCAGCCCGTTGCGCCGGGCTACGAAGCGAAACCGCTGGGGGGCCATTGGTACTGGTGATTTCCCTTTTCGTGGGTATCGACCGACATTTTTGCGAGGAGTTTGTACGATGAGGAAATTCGACTGCAGAGAACGCCGTCCCTGGGTGGCTAGCACAGTGACGATGTTGGCGGTCTCCGCCACTTGCATGTTTACGCTTCTGCGCGGAGCGTGGCAGGTCGGATCGCCGGGTGGGACGCGGCGCGCGAAAGATACCCCGGTCGATGGAGCGCAGATACACGACGCGAATAGCGCTACGCAAGTGCCACTGCGGCATAACGGAGAAAAGAGCCCCCTTGCTGGCGATGACGAACCGAGCAACGCGACGCATGGGGAGGACTGGAAGGTACTTGAACACGACGAGCTCCCGGAAGAGGCCCAGAAGGCGGTCGCCGCGATTGGTCGCGCCGGCGTGAAGGTTATTCTGCTGAAAGTGCCCGGATCGAACGAGGAAGATGGAAGCGCTGATCCAGACAGTCTGATACTTTCGTTTGACATGCCGCGCGGCGCTGCCGTGGGCAATGGCTCCGCGGCGCCATTCACGGTCGGCGGGCTTGGACGTCTATTTCGCAGCCTCCGCGAGCTTACCGATATCAGTCTTGGAGGGATAAACTCTACCGATCAGCACCTTGAGGCGTTGCGCGGATTGACGGCGCTCAGGGGCTTGTGGTTGGGCGACACTCGAGTTACCGACAAAGGACTCGCCAATCTTACCGAGCTCTCGCAGCTCAGGGAGTTATCGCTCGACCGCAATTCGGCAATCACAGATGCCGGCCTGGCGCACATCGCGGGCCTCACCAAAATGGAAACGCTCTTGCTGGGCCGCACGGGGATCACAGACGCGGGGTTGGCCAAACTACGCGGCATGACCGAGCTCGGGTTGCTGACCCTCGACCGAACCAAAATCACCGATGTTGGAATGGCACATCTGGCAGGAATGGCCAAGCTCTACAGCCTAGCCCTCGACGGAACGCGAATCACCGACGCTGGATTGAAGTATCTGCGAAAGATGGACTGCCTTCGGACGTTACATCTGTCGGCCACAAACATTTCCGATGCGGGCCTCGCACAACTGCGCGACCTGCCCATCGATTGGCTACTGTTGGACGGCACCGCCATTACCGATGCCGGTCTAGTGCATTTCGCGGACGGAATGCACGAGCTCACTGAACTCAACCTCGTCGACACCGAGGTCACCAAGGCCGGCGTCGATCAGCTCCGCCGGGACGTCCCGCGCCTTTTACGCATCCAAGCCGGGTCGACGATGGCAGAGAACCCGGCAACCATCGAGCCGGCGACTCCTGAGCAGATCGCACGGCTGAGCGAGGTCCTATGGTGGTTGCCCGCGCGCACCGACTGCCTATTCGTCAGCCACGACCCGTCCGAGCGGCTATTCGGCCGTCCAGCAGCCGGCGAGGAGAGAGCCTTCCAATCCCAGAGTACGAGAAACGTCTTTGATGAATACATGCGCCCAGCGTTCGTCGTTTTGGATGAACTGGCGCAGGCCCCACTGTCGCTTGCTGTCGAAGCTGCCGCGGCGCAGGGCGCTGAACTACCCAAGCTGTGCCAGATCTGCGTTTTCGAGGCCCCACCCGGCGACCTGGGCGACGCCTTTATGGCTTCGCTGAAGGCGCTCGGGGCCGAAGAGGAGGCGATCGGAGACGCGAAGGTAACGCGGCTCGAGCACCGTTTGCAAACCCAAGTCGGCGAAGAGCATTGGACGACACTTGTCGCGCGCCCTCGCGCAGACATGTTGCTTTTCGCGAACGACCGCGACTTCCTGGCGGAGCTGCTCGAGCGCATGAAAACGAAACGGGAGGAGCGTGCACTCCCGGAACATCTTCCTGAGTGGAAGCACCTCGATATGACCGCGCGCCAGTGGGCCATGCGTCACTACACTAATGCCGAATCCCCGTTTATCGGGGTGGTCTACTCGGTCCAAGCCGGCGACGTTGCGAAGGTCCTCTGCCTCTGCCGTGAGGACGTCTCGCCCGACTTCGCCAGGGCCTGGTGGCCAGCAACCGAGGCCCCCGAGGGAAGCGGCGGTCATCACGAAGTGCGAGTGCTAGCGCATGATCTGGTTGAACTGACCTTTGCGGTCCGTAAAAAGTCTGCACTCATCGAATTCGTCGGAAGGATGTTCACGACGATGCAATATGATTACCAAGCCCCCGCAACCGCGCCGAGCGGTGAGCCTGACGATGCCCCATAAGCGGCCCACATTCGTTTCAATTCTCCGTTGGCGAACGGAGACCGAGATGGCATTTCGCCAATCTCCTGCACGGCCCTCGTTGCTCGTGCGCATGGGCGTGAACGAAACGCGCCCTGCCAGCTCGTGGCAACGAATGACGAAGGACAAGGGATAAACGACAATGGGAAAGCATGTTGAACAAAAGCAATCGAAGGGAACAAAGGAGCCGGCAGCGACAACACAGATTTCGGGTTCGCGTCGTGTCCTTTCTATTCTGTGCTGGGTGCTGCCCCGGCCCCGAACCCGCCGCCAGCTTGCACTATGCCCCCCGAAGGTGGAACCACCATGACGATCCCGGACATTGAGTTCACGCACGCCGCGCGCGAAGTGCTGGCGCAGTTCACCGACGTGCGGGGGATGCTGAGCGTACAAGCGCGCGGTGCCGGCGAAGCGCGGCCCCAGTGGTGGAACGACATTTGTGAATCGGAAAAAGGGACCTCCGAATCGCCCCATTACGTTGGACACCCTATCACCTGTCGCCTAAAGCCATCCATCGGACGCCTCCCATGACTACCTTGACTTTGCCGCCGCCGGCCAAATCGGCGGCCGATTTGCTTGCGACGACCCGCGCCGACCGCCTGGTCGTCGAAGACTTCCGGCCCCTGGCAGAGAGCATCGAGTGGGAGCTGGGGCGCCTGTTCTACCAAGAACGCGGCGGCCTCGCCTTCCGCACGACGGAGCACGTGCCGTTCGAAATCAATAACGACGGCACGCTTTCAGGCCACACGGCCGAGGTGCTGTTCGCCAACCTCGAGGCGGGCGAGGCTTCGCTGCCGTCGGGCACGGCGATTTACGCGCTGGAAATCGGGCCGGGCACGGGCCTCTTCGCGCGGTTCCTGCTCGACGCTTTCCGCGAACTTTGCCACGAGCGTCAAAAGGATTTTTACGACCGCTTTTGCCTGGTGCTGGTCGATTCATCGAAACAAATGCTCGACGATATCGAGCGCGCCGGCGTCCTGGGGCCGCACCGCGATCGCTGCCGGCTCGTGCTTGCCGACGCGGGCGAGATTGCCCGCGCGCTGGGCGAGGTGTGCGCCGTCGCGGCGCCGGCCGTGAAGCGGGTCGTGGGCGCCGGGGCGGTGGACGAAAGTCTCACGACTTCCGGTACAGGCCAAAGTCGAACGACTTCCCGTAATACGGTCGAAAGTCTCACGACTTCCGCTACAGTCGAAAGTCTCGGGACCTCGGCTACGGCCGGAATTCTCGCGAGCAATCCCGCTACGACAGTCGAAAGTCTCACGACTTCCGCTACGGGGCCGCTGAGCGCGGTGTTCTTGAACTATGTGCTCGACTCGCTGCCGGCGACGGTGCTGGAGTTCGAGGGGGACAACGTGCGCGAGCTTCGCGTGCGGACCTGCCTGGCGCGCAATTTCAACGTGAAGAACGGCCTGGGCCTGACGCCCGAGACAATCGCCCAGCGCGCCGCGACCCGCGCCCCTGCCGCGCGGCGCACGCTCCTCGATCTGTACCCCTATTTCACGCTCGACTACGATTATTTCGCGCTCGAAAACGGGCGGATTCCCTATGTCGACTTCGCCGCCACGATCGCGCGGGGGCGCGCGGCCGATGGGGCCGCGCCTGGTGGGGTGGCGGAAAGCGGACAAAAGTCCTCGCAACGGCCGGAAGATAAAATGCGGGAGGGAGGGCAAGAGCCCATGCCGCGGGGGCATGTGCTGCACAGTCACGGGGCGATCGAGTTCCTCGATGCGTGCCTGGGGCTATTGAACCGCGACGGGTTCATCCTGATCAACGACGACGGGCCGACCACGCTGGATGAGCCAGCCGAAGGGGCGATGCACCAGAAGTTCTCGGGTTCGACATGCATCGCTCTCAATTTCGCGCTATTGGGCGAGTATTTTGGCAAGCGGAGTGGCTGCCGCTGGGTTGAGCCCGGCAGCGACCGCGAGCGAATCCACGCGAGGCTCTTGGGGCGGAACCCAAGTGAAGCGGCAATCGAGCGATTTCGCGAGCTTTTCGACAAGGCGCGCGCCGAGTGGCTGAACGAGCCGGTGGGGCGCGCCCGGCAACTGCAACAGTGGGGGAGGGCGGACGCGGCGCTGGGCGCCTACGAAGAGGCGCTGGCGCGGCAACCCAAGAACTGGCCGTTGATGGGAGAGGCGGCGAAGTGCCTGATGTTCGCCACGCGCGATTTCGCCTCGGCCCTGCGCCTGGCCGCGACGGCCATTTCGCTCAACTCGCAGCACTCTGCCGACCTGTGGGACACGCTGGGCGACGCCTACCTGGGTCTGGAAATGGCCGACAGCGCCGCGCTCGCCTTCCAGCGCGCCTTGGCCATCGACGCCACCGACGTCCGGGCGCGGCTGGGGTTGGCGCACGGGCATGCCGCGCGGGCCGACTACGCCGAAGCGATGCGCCTGATCGCCGAGGGCCTCACGCTCGACAAGACGGGACAGTATCGTGAAATGTTGATGCAGAAGCAGGACCAGGTGATCGCGGAGATCGACCATCAGAACCAGGCGGAGGCGCGGGCGATGGCCACGCGGTGGGCGGGAAGAATTGGAAGGGCGCGGAAGGAAGAAGGAAGAAGGAAGAAGGAAGAAGGAAGAAGGATGAAGGATGAAGGATGAGGGAGGAGTTCCTTGTTGGCTTCGTTGACTTCTGTTCTG
>DATLQY010000762.1:0-5946 GCA_035534975.1 Pirellulales bacterium | reverse complement strand
CTGCAAGCCATCGGCGAAGTCGAGCTGAGACGTGCTTGGTATCGTCAGGCGGCCCTCGTGGTCGCTTTCAAAAATCCGCGAGCGCGGTTTATGGCGCAACAGCAAGGCCAGTGCCGGGTGACTAAATCAACGGACTCCTCGGCCGTTAGGGCCACCGGGCGAGCCGGAGCAGGCGCCGCAATCGTACGACGATTTGTGCGGATTGTTCAGGCAGAACGACCCGTGCCCGAGAAAAACCACCAGGCGGGCGAAGCCCGAGGTCAAGCCGATGTCGCGCAACATGCGATCGCCGATATTCGCCATTTCATCCACCGTATAGCCGATCTGGTCTTCGGCCGGACCGGCCGTGGGCGAGCTCCGTTCCAGCCGCAACCGCGTCATCGGTGGTGGCTCGACGAAGCGCCCGGCGGTGCGGCGGATGCGGGCCGTCAAGCGTGGAAAGAGCACGCGCGCCACGAGTGGGACCGACGCCAACACGCCCAGTCCGGCGGCCAACAGCAGACCGCCGGCGATGCTCCGGCTGCCGACGTGCACCTGGTGCGAGGCGGTCCCCAAGGCGCGCCGCGTCTTCGCCCGGCGGCGGTTCGTCTCTTCGAGCGTGTAGACGACGTCTTCAACGACCCAGCGCTCCGGCTTGATCACGATCGGACACAAAGCGGCGAAATGCGCATCGCCGGCGCCGCGGTAATACATGGCCACTCCGTAGAAGCCGGCCGCGCCGAAGGTTTCGACGTCCGGCGCATGTTCTTCGAGGTGCCGCCGGAACGATTCCTCGCGGGCGTCAAGACAGAAGCAAATCTGAAACCGCGGCGACGCGACCCGGGCCACCGGCCGCCGAGAATGGACCGAAAGCGCATCGAGCGTCCGCACTCGGAAGCGGCGCTCGAACGCCTGGTGAAAAACCCACCGTCGATCCATCCCCGAAAACGCCTCGATCTCGGCGACCAGCGTGGTCCATTCCGCGCGCGACATGCGGTACAAGGCCGGGGGCGTCCATTCGCACACCTGGGCCAGTTGAAAAACGAGGAAAGCCCGCTGTTCCACGCTCGTGCCGTTTTGTTTCGCGGCCCGCGCGCGGGCCACGTCGCGCAGCCCGTCGAGAGGTCCTCGGTAACCCAACGTCTCCTTGGCAATGTAGGCCAGCGCCACCCGCTGGAGCACCAGTTGGATCGCGAGGAATTCGACCAAAGTGCCGGGTGCGACGGCCATAGGAACGCGGTCGCCGCGCACTTCCATGTGGTGCAACATGCCCGCCCACCCTCGCAAGGCCAACAAGCTCGCCGCGATCACGTCGTCCCATTCGTCCTCTCCGACGCCGAGCGACTCAAGCGATTCGACGATCGAATCCAGCGGTCCGGTGCCCGATTCCTCAAGCCGTGTCAGTTCTCGCGGCAACTCGCGCAGCCAGCGGTCGGGCGGGCCGCCGGGCCGCCGGTACAGAGAGCAAAACGCCTTGAAGAACCCTAGGTTCCGTTCGGGCAGCGCCCAATGGGCGAACCCCTGGTCGGTGAAGGCGGCGCAGAAACGGATCAACACCTCGTTGACGAGCGTATCGGTATCGACACCGGTCGCCTGCCGCAGGTCGTCGCGGCAACACACGGCTTGGTTCGCAGCCGGTTCAGCGGGCGGCACTCCACTGACGCCGTCGTGACAAACGCGCCATAAGGCCCTTAACGCGAGCGATTCCCATTTTCGCGTCGGTTCACTCCAGTGTTCCACGGAAGTTTCACCGAAATTCTGCGCGAGTTCCGACAACGCTTGCCGCATCCGCTTGTCAGGAGTCTGCGCTGGCTCCTGGCCGCCGTCGCGAAAATCGCGCATCACCCAATGGCGAGTTTCCTCGACGAACCGCTCCCGGACGGCCGAGGAGGCCTCGGCGCGGAAGCGTTTCAGCGCGTCCATCTCCGCGACGAACCACCGCAACTCCTCGGCCGGTCCGATTTGCAGCGGGAATTGCAGCATCGCCAGCCGCAATGCGTACCGTGTGCCCAGCGAGCCGATCAACTCATCGGCGCGGTCGCCCAACGACTCGATGAGTACGGCCGCCAGGTCTTCCACGTGTATCCGACCACGCGCCAGTTTCCCCCTGTAGCGGTCTTCACTGAGGTACGGTTGGCAACCGTAGAGCCGCGCCCCCAGACGCATCCCCTCGTCGAACGGCAGGTGCTCGAGGGCTTGCAGCGTGTTCAAGAAGGCGAAGGCCGTGATCGGCCCGGGCAGCGGCAGCAATTCGCCCGCCTTGGCGATCGCCTGCTTCAGGCCGTCCAGCCGGTCTGTATCGATCGCCGAGGGGCTGGGCGGTTGCACGGTGTCAGGCACTGAGACAGTCGTCATCGTCAGGGTTCGAGCAGGCCGAGCGCGCTTCCGGGGGGTTCACTTGGCAACCAACGACGTCCGCTTCTGCTCGATCTGCGCCAAGAGCGCCTTGAACGGCTCCGCGAACTTCTTGATCCCCTCGTCCATCAAGGTCTCTTCCAGCTTGCGGATGTCGACCAGCCGGTCGATCTCGGCCAGCACGGCGGAGTCGGGAAACTCGTCCACATGGCGCGTGATCGTGCGGCCGCTGCGCTCGACGGCCTCGTTGGTGGCCGGAGGGTTGGTTTCGATGTCGCTGCCGGCGAAGGCCTCGACGTACTTGCCGGGCGGATCGCCCGGCTTCTTGGTTCCCGTGCTGGCGAAGATCATCTCCTGGGCCAGCGGGGTCTTCTTATCGGCCCAGAAAGCCCGGTTCTCGGCCCAAATCCGCTTGGCGTTGACGATGCCCACCTGCCCCTGGGCCGCCGGCGAAAGCCCCGGCACCGCCTTCTCGGTGTACACGTCGAGCCGTGACACGAAGATGCTGTAGACGCTCTTGAAGTGCGCCAGCCCCGCCGCGCGCCGCTGGGCCCCTTTCCAAATCGCGTCGCGCGCGGCCTGGTACTGCCGCGACGAGAAGATCAAGGTCACGTTCAAGGTCACGCCCACCGCGGCCAGTTCTTCGAGCGCCGCCAGTCCGGCCGGCGTGGCGGGCACTTTGATCATCCGGTTCGAGTGACCCGACGACCACTGTTTTCCCAATTCGACGTAGCGCCGCACCCGCTCGGCTTGGGGCGGACCGAGCTTGGGATCCTCCAGCAAAGGATCGAGCTCGAAGCTCACGTAGCCGTCGTCGCCCTTGGTTTGCTGCCAGACCGGCAAGAACACCTGCTGCGCCTGGCGCACCAGCTTGTCGGTCATCTGCCATGCGATTTGCTCGTTGTCGAGTCCCTGGCGAATGAAGCGGTCGAGATCGTTGTCGAAGCGGCCGGTCTTGAGCAGATCGGCGATGATGATCGGGTTCGAAGTGGCCCCGCTTGCGCCCAGCGCCCGATTGCTGGCGACCAGGTCGGGGTCGATGGAATCGAGCCATAGTTTCGTGCCGCTGGCAATCAGGCTGCGTAGAGGGGAAGTCATGGTGGATTGCCTCCTATCGGGGGGAGTTCGTTCTTGCTCGTCCCCTGCAACATATCAAACCGTGTTCACTTTTCCCACCCCACGCCGATGCGCATTGCCGGTTGCGAAAACCAGGCTTGCGAGCGTAAGTTACAGTTGCCATCCCCCATGAGTCGTTACCCGCCTCCGATATATTACGAATTTGTCAGATTCCTTGCGATCTTTCACAGTCGTGCCGGCCGCCGGCCGAAGCCTGCGCATGGGCCGTCCCAAGCTGTTCCTACCTTGGGGAGCGTCGACGGTGATCGAGCATGTCCTTTCGGCCTGGCAATCGAGCCGCGTCTCGCGAATCGTGGTGACCGTCCACCCAGACGACACCGCGCTGGCCGAGATCTGCCGTAACGCCGGGGTCGACGTCGTCGTAACCCGCCCGGCGCCCCGCGACATGAAGGCTTCGGTGCTGCAGGGGCTCGATCACTTGGCGACCGTAGATCGTCCCGCCCCTGGCGACGTTTGGCTGCTGGCGCCGGCCGACATGCCGCTTTTGACCGCGGGCGTAATCGACCAGGTGCTCGCCGCCGCCTTGGCCGCTCCGGGCGAGATCGTCGTTCCATGCCGCCAGGGCCGACGCGGGCACCCCGTCGCGTTTCCCTGGCCTATGGCCGACGCGGCAAGGGGGCTGTCGGCGGACCAGGGATTGAACCAGCTTCTGTCGCTGTACCCAGTGCGATTCATCGAATTGGGAGAGCAATTATCGCTGGTTGACCTTGATACGCCCGACGACTACCTGCGGCTGCGCGATGGGCCGGCCAAATCGTAGGTCGTCGCCATAGACTTGTCTGTTTATACTTCGCGCGGCCGAATTGAGACATTTGGCTCGTCTCCGCCGAGACCCCAACGGGACCAACGGGGGCCCGCGACGCGGCCACCAAGCGGCATGGCCCGCTCATCGCGTGGCGTTCGCCGGGCCGCGGACGCCGGGATCGCTGCAGCCGTGCCGCCAACGACGTCGGCGCGGCGTCTGGGTCGTCCCATGACGTACGGCATTGGCCACGGATGAACACGGAATCGCACGGATCGACGAAAGAGATTGAGCCGCGGATCGAACACGGATCAAACACTGACAAAAAAAACCGGTGCCTGCCTGTGGCCTTTCCGTCCGTGTTCGATCCGTGTTTCATCCGTGGCTAACGATTTCCTCGCCGTGCCTTGGGGGGCCGGCATGCTTTCTTGGGGGCGAAATCCTCGCCGGTGCCTTTCGTGTGTTTCGCGTGTTTCGTGGTTGCTTCTCTTCGAGGCGCGTGGAAACAACGAAAGAAACGAATTCATGGCCAGCTTGCCAGACAAGCCCCCGTGACGACGACGAGCGCCAGCGCCGCGAGCAATATCATGCAGCCCGCCGACGAGCGGCGGCGGCGCGTCTTGAACAGGTCGTCGATGCCGAACATCGTGCGGCGGTAGATCCGGTTGTAGATCGCCTTCTTGGCCCTTCGTCAGCCAGCCCCAGCCCCGCGGCGCCTTGAGCCCCAGGTTGTGCCGGACGAACCGCTTCCACGACGTCCACGACGCCACACGCTTCCGTAGCGACGGCTTTCGAAAACCAAATTTCATGGTTTGGCGCAAAGGGGTCTACTTCAAGGCAAAATGGCGAATGACTTTGCCAGCTTGCTCGACTGAGGCGACGTGCCGGGCCACATCTCCCGGCGTCACTAACGGCGGTAGGCCGGTCATTATGAACCCGACCGTAGCCCATTGTCTGCTCACGGGTCTTGGCTACACTCGGTTCGGAGCCAGCGGCGGCGTACAGAATCAGCCCGATTTCAGGGAGACTGCGACATGGATGATCACGATCAGCGATTCAAGACGCTGTTGCAACTATTTTTCGCCGACTTCCTGCGGCTGTTCTTCTCGTCGTGGGCGGAGCGATTTGACTTCAAACACGTCGAGTGGCTCAACCTGGAGGTCTTCGCCGACCCGCCCAAGGGCCGGCGGCGGACGCTGGACCTGGTGGCAAAAGTGAGAGCGCGCAAAGCGGTGCGGACCGAGCTGGCCGGGAAGCGACCGCACTGGCTGGCCTTGATCCACGTCGAAATCGAAGGTCAGGATCGGGTGGCGCCTCTGCGGCCGCGAATGTGGCAGGCGTACCATCATTTGCGGGAGAAATATGGCATGCCCGTGCTCCCGATCGGCTTGTACCTGCGGGTTGGCCTCGACGGGGTCGGCATCGACGTCTACGAGGAGCACTTCTGGGAGTTGAAGACCGTACATTTCGAGTACCTCTATGTTGGCTTGCCGGCCCTGGATGGGTTAGAATACGTGGCGGGCGGCAATTGGCTGGGCGTTGCACTTTCGGCGCTCATGCGGATACCGAAGGAGCGGCAGGTTTGGTTGGGCGCCGAGGCGTTGCGGCGGATTACCGGCGCGCCGCTGACCGAGCAGGAGCGATTCCTGCTGGCCGAATGCGTCGAGACGTACTTGCCGCTCGATGAATCGGAGTGGGACGAATTCAAGCGGCTGTTGGCCACCAAGCCATAC
>DATLQY010000761.1:0-9181 GCA_035534975.1 Pirellulales bacterium | reverse complement strand
CGATCGCCGGATACGATGCGGCCGATGCGGTTTCGGTCGACTTGCCAAACGACATTGAGTTGGCGGCCGGCCAGGTGACGACCCAGTTCGAGGGCAACGGGCTGCGGTTGGGCGTGTTGGAGCGCTATTTCATGGAAGTCGCCTCACCGTCGGTTCGCGAGGCCGTGAGGCACTCGCTGGATGCCTTGCGCGCCGCCGGGGCGACCATCGCCACGGCGCCCTTGCCGGTGAGTTTTGCCGACGTCCACCAACACCACCGGCGAATCATGGCCGTCGAGGCGGCGCACGAACACCGGGCCATTTTTCCCTCACGCCGCGTCCAATTCGGTCCGAACATCGCCAACTTGCTCGACGAAGGGCTGGCGGCGTCGGCCATCGACTATGCGGCGTCGCTGGCCCACCGGCAGCGCTTTCGCCGCGAGATGCTCACGGTACTGAACGGCTTCGACGCCTTGGTCACGCCAGCCACTGCCGACACGGCCCCCGATAAGCGAACGACGGGCGACCCTAAATTCAACTCCCCCTGGAGCCACGCCGGCTTGCCGACCGTTGCGTTCCCGTGTGCTCTGGCTGGCGACGGTTTACCGGTGGCCTTGCAACTGATCGGGCGGCCTTTCGGCGAAGGCTTGCTCCTTCGCGTGGCGGCATGGTGCGAAGCGCAACTTCGATTTGCCGCTTCACCGCCGATGTTGGCCGGTGCATGAACGCTTGGGGAGGGAATTCCGCCACGAACGCACCTTGACAACAACCCTCAGGCGCCGATAATTAGAGAGTTGTCTAATTACCTATTTGCTTGGGTGGCGAGCTGTGAGCAACGAAATCTTTAAAGCCCTGGCCGATCCAACGCGCCGCGAGATCCTGCGGATCTTGGGGCGCGGCGAAATGAGCGCCGGCGAGTTGGCCAACCGATTCGACATGTCGAAACCCTCGGTATCGCACCACTTTTCGGTGCTCAAGCAAGCCGACCTGATTCATAGCCGCCGCGAAGGACAGCAGATCTTCTATTCGCTGAACACGACGGTCGTCGAGGACGTGTTGACCTGGATTTGGGACCTGTTCGGGCGCGACGGCAAACATGCGAGGGATTAGTCATGACACGTTTCTACTGGACTTTGGCACTGGTGATCTTGCTGGCGACCGCGGCGGCTTCGGCGATCGTCTATCCGAAACTGCCTGAACGGATGCCGACGCACTGGAACATCAAGGGCGAGATCGACGGCTACGGCGACAAGACCTGGGCGGCGTTCTTACTTCCGGGAGCGATGCTTGGGCTGTTGGCATTGTTCCGGGCATTGCCTTGGCTCTCGCCCAAGCCGTTCACGATGGACACGTTCCGCTCGACGTTCGCCTTCATCGTGGCGTTGTGCATGGCGACGTTCGCCTACTTTCATGGTTTGATGCTTTGGGCCGGGCTCGTGGGACCGCTCGATATCGGCCGGATGCTCCTGGCCGGGTTGTGTGTGATGTTCACAGTGATGGGCAATGTGCTTGGGAAAGTGCATAAAAACATGTACGTTGGCGTGCGGACGCCCTGGACCTTGGCCAGCGACCGGGTTTGGATCGATACGCACCGTTTGGCGGCACGGCTGTTCGTGGGCGCCGGGCTGGCCGGGCTTGCGGTTTGCTTCACGACCGGCCAGATTGTGGCGACCGTGGTCACGATCGTCCTGATCGCCGTCGCTGCGCTGGTGCCCGTTGTCTATTCGCTTGTCCATTACAAACGGCTGGAAAAGCGGGGCGAGCTGTGAGCTGACGAATGGCTCAACTGGAGGTAAATAGGGCCGCGGAGCGGCCGAAGCGACGTTCCCACGCGGAGCGTGGGAACGAGAACGGGCCCACGACTGGACTGCCGAGGTATAATGGGTAGGTGGGCAATCGTAGGGCCAATATCAAGGAGAACCGAGCCATGCGGTACGTCGTCAAGCCATTCATTGTCGTTCGCTGGCAGGCCGCGTTGGCCGTCTGCGCGATTTTCGCGACGTCGGCGCGGGCCGAGGAGGCCAGAATGCTGCGTTGGAAGTTCGCCAAGGGCGAAACCAAACGTTACGTCCAGGAGCAGGAAATGGTCAGCGAGCAGACCTCGAAGGGCCGCTCGATGAAGACCACCGTCAAACAGACCATGGATGTGACCTGGAGGATCAAATCGGTCGACGAAGAGGGTCTGGCCGAAATCACTCAAACCGTCGATCGAGTCAGAATGAAGGTGCAACGTCCACCCGAGGCGGGACCGTCGCTGGCGTTCGACTCAGACGAGAAAAGCGGCGCCAGCCCGGAGACGCGGGAAATGGCCGCGCACTTCCAAGCGCTTTTGAAGCACCCGATCGCGATGAAGATCGATGCCCAGGGGGCGGTCAGCGACGTTGAAATCCCCGATTCCATCAAGGAAGCCCTGGAAGGGCCCGAACCGGGCAGCGGCGGCGAAGAGGCCTTCAAGGAAACTTTCACGACGAACACGATCCAGTTCCCTGCCGAGCCGGTCAAGAGGGGTTCGAGTTGGAAGCACGCGACCGAGTCCAAAACCCCGTTTGGCAAGCAAAAAGCGACGACGACCTATACCTACGACGGCATCGAGAACCATGAGGGTCAGCACCTCGATAAGATCGACTTGAAGCTCGCCCTGGAGGTCAACGAAGACGATGAGGCCAAGGCCAGGCCCAAGATCGTCAGTCAGAAATCGGAAGGTGTGATCTACTTCGACGGCGAACACGGTTGGCTGGCGATGCTGCACAGTACGAGCAAGGTCCAGACCGAGTTAACCCAGGGTGACATGAAGCTCGGCGAGACCATCAGCACGACGACTCGCATCAAGCTCGCGCAGCCCGCCGGGGCGGACGAGAAATAGCAACCACTCTAGTCCGCCGTCAGCCACTCGTAGATCCAAAAGGGATTGCCGCACTGCTGGCATTTTTCCTCGTTGGCCAGCACGCTGCCGTGGCATTTGGGGCAATCGCTGATACCGGGCAAAATGAACACTTGCCGTTTGCGCGCCACGTCGGCCTTGGCGTGGTCGCCGAAGGCCACCGCCGTGGCTACCGCCACGGCCAGGGGAAAGAGACGGTAGACGATCAAGGGCGCGTGCCGTGCCTCGGGCAGGCTGCGTTCAAGCAATTGGGCGAAGGTACGCCGGCGGTCATCCGCCGTTTTCGAAAGATAGTGCTCCAGACGGCCGGCGACGACCGGCGAATTCCAACGATCGCCTAGCCGCAACCTCGACAGCCATTCGAGGTACCAGGCGACGTCGTCGGGCAAGAGGCCATCGTGCTCGACGGTCGCCGCCGATTCCGCGATCTGGTACAACTCGATCTCGGTGCGGCCATGCGACGCGCTGCGGTCGGCGGCTGTGGGGCTGAGCATCGAATCCATGCCGACGTTCTTTTCGACGTCGGAATGGACTCGCGTAAAGAGCGCGTCGCGCAACGTGCTCAGTCCGTCGGCCAAAGAATTGGCCACGTTGACTCCGTCATGACGGTTGCGCCGCCGATCGAATTCGGCCGCCGCCTCCGCCCGGCGTTGGTTGCGGTCTTCCAGGCCCATGTTCTCGTTCCTCACGTGCCCGCCATCCAAGGAGGGCCGGGGGGGAAATCCTCCCGCCGTCCAACCTACCTTCATCCATTGTACGATGCCTTACGGACGGAAGGGAGAGATTTGCAAAATTGCCTCGTAGTTCGGGCGTTATCAATAGGTGCCGACACCACCATTTCCGCGTGCCTGGCTCGTATGGTACGATTTCCTCCGCCATAGGTTTGACCGTCTCGAAATCTTGAAACAAGGGATCCGACTCGCGTGCGCACGTTCCGCCTCGCATCGACCGGCGATTTTCTCGATGTCCACGGCCGGCCGGCGTACGGCGACAACGGACTGTCGCGGTTAGCGGCCACGCCCCACATTCACCACGATTTCCTCACCCGCCAGGCGCCGCGGGCGGGCGATCCATCGTACTGGGAACGGTTCTACTCGCTGGAAGTCGAGCCGGAAGATCTGGCGGGTCTCGACGGCTTGATCGTACTGCGGCCCCAAGTCAAGCGGCGGGCGATCGCCGCCGCCGCGGCAGAACTGACCGTGATCGGCCGCTCGGGGGCGGGCTATGAGAAAATCGACGTCGCCGCGTGCAGCGAGAACGACGTGGCACTGTTCAACTGCCCCTGGGGGTTGAACCATGCTACTGCCTCGACGGCCCTGATGTTCATGCTGGTGTTGGCCAAACGACTGATGGCCCAGGAGCGGATCACCCGCGCCGGCCGCTGGGATCTGCAAGCCGAAACGATGGGGGGCGAACTTCAAGGCCGCACGCTCGGTGTCGTCGGATTGGGGAACAGTGGCAAGGAGCTCGTGCGGCTCGCGTCACCTTTCGACATGAAGGTCCTCGCCTACTCGCCGCACGTCGCGGCCGCTGAGGCCCTGGCTCTGGGCGTGACGCTCACGTCGCTCGAAGACTTGTTGCGCCGATCGGACTTCGTCAGCCTCCACGCGCGTTTCACGCCCGAGGTGTACCACCTGATCGGCGCGCCGCAACTTGCCCTGATGAAACCGACGGCCTACCTGATCAACATCGCTCGCGGGGGCCTGGTCGATCAGCCGGCGCTGGTGGCGGCACTGGCCAAGCGGCGCATCGCCGGGGCGGGGCTCGACGTATTCGACCGTGAGCCACTACCGGCCGACGATCCGCTCGTTCGACTTGACAACGTGGTCATGACCCCGCATTGGTCGTGCTCGACCAGCGACGTCTGGGCCGCCACGGGCCGCGCGATGACCGAAGGGATGTTGCGCGCCGCGCGGGGCGAAGTGCCCGAGAATGTCGTCAACCGCGACGTTCTCGACCGGCCGGGCTTTCTGGCGAAGCTCGCCCGCTTCGTTCAAAACGCTTGACCCGGCTGATCGCCACAACCTTCCCCGCTTGAAAACGCGCGCGTTTGCTGGCATTATCTAGTGCGATCAACCCACCGACACGGCGAATCACGCATGCCATCCGCGACCGAACCGGCGAAAGCGCCCGGGCAGCCCGCCCCACCGACAGCATCGAAATTCGAGGCCCCGCATCCCGGTGCCCAGGAAATGCCCCGCTGGAACACTGGCGAATTGATCGACGCCCCGACGTTCACCTGGAAGAACTGGTTCGCCATGCTCGGCCCCGGCCTGCTGATGGGCGGCGCGGCCATCGGCGGCGGCGAGTGGCTCACCGGCCCGCTGGTCACGGCGCGCTATGGCGGCGCGCTGCTTTGGCTGGCCACGCTGAGCATTTTGTTTCAAGTGGTTTACAACCTGGAAATCAGCCGCTACACGTTGTACTCCGGCGAGCCGATTTTTACCGGCAAGTTTCGCACGTTGCCCGGCCCGCGGTTCTGGCTGACGGCGTACTTGCTGCTCGATTTCGGCTCGATTTTTCCGTACCTGGCGTCCAGTGCGGCGACACCTTTGGCGGCCGTCATCCTTCGCAAAATGCCCGACGCCCGGTCGTCGGAGCTGATCAATTTCCTAGGACTCGCGATGACGCAGAAGACGCTGCTCAACGTGCTCGGTTATGCAATCTTTCTGCTGGCCATGGTTCCTCTGATCTTTGGCGGCAAAATCTACAATTCGCTGAAGGCGGTGATGTCGTTCAAGATCGTCACGGTGTTCGGCTTCTTGCTGGTGCTGGCGTTCTTCTATTCTCAAGCCGCCACATGGAAAGAAATCTTCAGCGGCTTCGTGAAGTTCGGCAACGTGCCCGTCGTGCGCGGCGAGGACGCCAACGGCAATGGCCGGCTCGACCCCGGCGAGGATTGGGACGGCGACGGACATCTCGACGTTGACGAGTCGCTCCCTCCGACGATCGACTCCGACCAGGATGGCCAGCCCGACTCCTGGCCCGACACCGACGGAGACGGCAAGCCCGACACGTTCGCAGACCTCGACCACGACGGCCTGCGCGACGGCGACAACGTCGATAACGTGTTCTTGTCGTTGTTCCAAGGTCGCGGTTTCCCGCGGGTCAACCTCAGCATGATGGCCCTTCTGTGCGCGATGGTCGCGATTTCGGGCCAAGGGGGTCTGTCGAATACGCCCTTGTCGAACTACACGCGCGATCAGGGTTGGGGCATGGGGCACCTCGTGGGCGCCATTCCCAGTGTCGTGGGCGGGCACCAATTGCAGCTCTCGCACGTCGGCTGCGTGTTCCAGGTGACACCCGAATCGCTCGCGCGTTGGCGTCGCTGGTACCGGCACGTGATGCGCGACCAGCTTGTCGTTTGGATGCCGGCATGTTTTATCGGGCTGGGGTTGCCGAGCATGCTCTCGGTGCAATTCCTGCCGCGCGGCACCGAGGCCGACAAGTGGACGGCCGCGGGGCTGACGGCCAAGAGCGTGGGCGAACATGTGGCCAACGGTCCTGGCCTGATCGCGGGCCCGATGTGGGGCAATGTGTTCTGGTTCTTGACGTTGTTCTGCGGGTTCCTGGTGCTTGCACCCACGATGTCCAGCTCCGCCGACGGCGTGATCCGCCGCTGGCTCGACGTCTTTTGGACATCCAACGCGCGCTTGCGGCGCGTGGACCCAAAACAGATCGGCAAACTTTACTTCGGCGTCTTGTGCTGCTACGCCGTGTTCGGATTGCTCGTGCTGATGTTCGTTCCGGGCGAGCAGTTGATGGTCGTGGCCACGAACATTTTCAACTACGCGCTGGGCTTCAGTTGCTGGCACGCGCTGGCCGTCAACCTGGTTCTGCTTCCCCGCGAATTGCGCCCTGGTTGGTTCGTGCGCATTGCCTTGTTCCTGGGAGGAGTGTTCTTCTTCTTGATTGCCGGGCTGACCACCTACACGGCGCTCGTCGATGCGAGCTTCTTGAAATAGGGAAGCGGATGGCTCGCGAGAAACACGTCGGGCATGTCGATGTACCAGCACGAGGTCGCCCACAATGACGACGACGTCTACGCCGCCGGGCAGCCCAGCAACTGGGCGAAGACTTGCTTCGAGTGCTCCAGGAGGTCGACGTAGTCGGAGCTTTCGATGTCCTCGCCCATCAGTTCAACGTCGTAAAAGCCGTCGTAGCCGGCCGACGAGAGGGCCGCGACGATCTCCTTGAGCGGAATGACACCGTCCCCGAGACGCGTTCGGTTTTGCTCGTGGTCCGGGGGCGATTTGCCGTCGCCCAGGTGGACCACCGCGATCCGCTGGGCCGCCTCGCCGAGCCGCTCGACGAGGTCGGGGTCGCCGCCGAGATGGTACGTGTCGAAAGCCAGTTGCATTCGGGGACTGTCGAAATGGTCGATCAGCGCCATTGCATCGTCGAGGCTCGTCAAAAAGGTCCATTCGGCGGCGCAGCCCCGGTTCATCGGCTCGATGGCCAGCGTCACCTCACGCTCGACGGCCAGGGGCAACAGTTCGGCCAGGGCGTCGGTCAACAACCGTCGCGCGTGGTTGTGGGTGTGTCCGTGCCGACTGCCGCTATAGATGACCAGGCAGGCGGCCCGCAACTCGGCGGCCAGCCGGATCGCCTCGGCACCGTCCTCGATGCTGTCGCGCACGTTCCGGCCGTCGCTGCCGGTGAACCCGCCGGCCCAGAGCAGGTTCGAGACCTCCAGGCCGCTTTCGGCGAGCAACTCGATCGATTTGTCTTCGCCGAAGTCCGAAACCTTGGGCCGCCAGACACCGATCGCCGATATTCCCGCCGCGACGTAGTGCGAAACATCTTCGTCGAACGACCAGCGAAAGGTCGTCATCTCGTTCATTGACAGCCGTGCCATGCATGCAGCTCCTTCCGTCATCGAGCCCCGGTTGCGTCCCTAGTCTCGCCAGCGCAGGTGGCTAGTATGTGGAATCGTCGCGAGGCTGTAAAGCGGGGGTGATCAATACCCACATCGCCAGCAGGAGAACGAGCACGAACTCCGTGGGAAATCCCCAGCAAAGTGTCAGGTCGCCCACGAGCTTGCCCGTCAGCCCCTTCGATGTCAACGGGCCAAGAATAATCAGCGGCACCAGCAGCCATCGCAACCATGCGCGCCTGCCCTCGACCACGTCGCGCGCATAGAGCACGACCGGAAGTACGAGCACGACATAGTGCGCCTTGCTCGACATGGGGCTCAGAAGCAGCATCACGCACATCACGATGGCGGCTTCCACCGGGGAACGCAAGTCCTCCCAGGATAGGTCCTGAACATCAATCGTCCGCCGCTCCGGAACCTTGGAGACACCCGGATTGCGGCCGTAGGGTGCGACAAGCTCGCCTTGGGCGAGCGACGGCCCACCAGCGACTGGCTCGACAGGCGGAAGCGGACGCCCAGGACGTCCCAATCGCCAGGCCGTCACACCGGCCAGCGCCAGGCACGCTCCGTAAACCGCCATACGAATCGATCGCATCGTCGCGGAAGACAGCACCGCCTGGCTTGTGGGGATGTCGGCGGTGGACAATGGGACGCCCGCCTGCGCGACTCGATTGGCCAGGCCCGAAAGCGACTGATTCAGCACCAGATCGCTTTCCCACGCGCCCGGCGCGTCGCGTCCGACCCTGATCAAGAAGGTTGACATCCAGTCGGCGAGGTACGTGCCGCCCTGCTCCTGCCGGAAAGCGCCGTCTGCTTTTGGAAATACGTAGTCAGGCAGACGGTTGAGGGCCACCGCAACCAGCACGAGCAGGCAGGCGCTCTTGAACTTGCCGCGCCACGCGAGGTAAGGCGCGAACAAGAGCGGCGTGCATTTCATGGCGGCCGCCACTCCCAGCCAAATCGCCGCCGCAAAATCGCGTCCGGCCCACAGTCGGCGGCAGCCCACGAAAAGCAAGGCGGCGATGACCACGTCCGACTGCTGGTTTTCCAGCGGTGCGGCCAGGAACCGAAACGATAGCAAAGTCGCGAGTCCGAACACGGCCGCCCAACGGCCTTGTAATCCGACGAGCGCCGGACCACCCGTCATCCTCCAGGCGCTCTCGACGACGACCACCATGGCGACGACGTTGATCGCGTACCACAAGGTCAGCGACATCCGCGGCGATACCCGCGAGAAGGGCGCGGCGCACATCGCCATCAGGGGCGGGTAGGCATAGGCGTTGGGTTCCGAGTGATGGATCGCGTCACCCTCCATCATGCGCCGCCCCGCGCGGACGTAGCAGGTCTGCCATTCGCTGCCGTCCCCCCGGCGAAGGAAGGGGAACGCCATCCCGGCGAAGAACGCCACTGCCAACCACAACACCCACCGCTCGGCGATTCGCGAG
>DATLQY010000760.1:0-9970 GCA_035534975.1 Pirellulales bacterium | reverse complement strand
GTGCTGATAATTCCTGCTGAAGCCGCCACCGCTCGAACCACATCCCCCCAAACCAGCCCCCGAACCAGCAGGCCACGGCCAGCGTGATCCAGAGCAACGTGCTCAACCGGAACTGAAAGCGAGTGGGCATCGGCGCATTGTAGCACGGCCGCTCGCCAAGTCAGCGCGGGTTGGCGGCGGCGGCCTGATCGGTCAAGGTGCCTTCGGCCCGATGATCGTCACGGCCGCAATCGTTGGCGCACGCGTACGTCGATCCGAGGCCATGCGGCTCATTCTACCACCCTCGCCGGAACCAGCAGGTAGCACACGCACTTGCCCACCGCCCACCGGCGCGTCATGCTGGTGGCACGGCCAAGGCGCTCCAGCTTTGCGGTGGCCGACCGGGACGGTACGATGACGTGGTTGTGGCGGACGACCCTGCTTGACGTTGACCGTTATGGCGAAGGAGGTATTGATGAGGAAAATCACCGCGATTCGATTGGGGCCTGTGTTCCTTGCCGCTTGCGCGGTGGCGATGGCATTCGCTGCCGAAGAACCGTCCGACGAGACACGCAACGAGGGGCATATTCGATCTCCCGAGTCGAGGGCGAAAGCACGTGAAATGCTCGAAGCTGCTAAACGGGTCATGGAGCCGGTCGAGTCGCCGAGTGAAGTGGGAACGACGTGGATTTCAGAGTCCTATCCTTGGCTAACTCGCCGGTTAGAGGCGGAACGCTTCCTTGCCGAAAATGACGACGAGCAACTCGATGCCCTACGAGGTCATTTGGGACGCACGATAGATATGTTCCGCAGGATCAAGAATCTGTACGAAGATGGTGTCGTTGGCGGAGAGGCGGAAACCTATTTTGCTTGGAAGTTCTACGTCGCCGAGGCGGAATCGTGGTTGATCGAGGCGGGCGACAAGGTGCCCGCCAATCCTGACGCTGACGTATTTACGACAAGAGCCCGCGCGGGGCAGGCGATGCTCGACGCGGCCAAAAGCACCTATCAAGCGACGGCGGCGGCCTTCGGAGTCGGTCGCGCGTCATCGTCCGATGTTCACCATTGGTCGCGCGAATGGATGTATAGCAAACAAAGGCTAATTGACACTGAAAAGCAAGCGATCGCCTCGCGCCGCGACCATTTGAAGCGGATGCAGCAACTCTACGTGAAATGCAAGGCGCTGCAAGATGGAGACGGCGACGAAGGAAGAGGCGAGAATCTCCATGCTGCGACATATTATGTCGCCGAAGCCGAGTTCGATGTCAGCCGTTACGACGTTGCAGCAACTGAGGAAGCGGACTGAAATCCGTAGTGTTGCTTGCCAAGAACCGCGTGGCCGGCCCATTCGGTGGGCGGGAGTGCCGGGACTGGGCATCCGGCACACGGTATCGGCTTTCGGTCTTGATGAACCAGCGAGTAGGTTTCGGCGGCCAGAACCTCGCCCGCACCTCGCGAACGATCGGCGGCCCGACCAGGCACCCCACGTCCACGATTGCCGTGAGGATGAACAACGAGCGCAGGCGGAATTGCGGGCGGGGCATCATCGCTGTTCCCTGGTGTACGGATTGACTTCATAGTCCTGCCAACCCTCGAAGTTCATCAGTTCCTGTTCGATGTGCCACCGCCCGAACCTCATCCCACCGAACCAACACGCCACGGCCAGCGTGATCCAGAGCAAGGTCGAAAGGCGGAACTGGGGGCGGGGGCTGGGCATGGGGCGATTATACCACGGCCTCTCGCCAAGTCAGCGCGGGTTGGCGACAGCGGGGCTGCTCGGTCAAGGTGCCCGGGCCCGACGATCGCTGCGGTGGTCGCGGCCCGAGGGACGGCTCGGCATGGGGACCGCTTACCGCGAGAAGGTGAGCGACGAGCGGCTGAGGGCCGTGTGCGAGCACGTCAGGGGGTGGCTCTTCGGGAAGGCGAAGAAGCCGAAGCCGCGGTGAAAAGACCGGTTGCTTCAAAAGAAAAACGGAAGTCTAGCAACTATCGGCGAGCGGCGTCAAAGGAGCCCGCGGGCCGGTAGTGGTTCAGTCTAGGTTTGGGATTTATTGATGCCTAGATATGTCGGTCCAATTCCCAGTCTGGCGATTCGTCGCCTATCGGCCCTCGGTACTTCGCGATGACTATTGCACCTCGCACATGGCTGAATACATATTCGTGTGCGGTCGAAACCCCATCGCTGGTCGGCTTAAAGCGAATCGTGCAACATTGGCCAATCATCGCCTTAAGGCGATTCGACAGCGGCGCTGTACGCCATCTTCCATGACAAGGGCCGCCTACGAAGTGGATGGTGAAACGGGTTTCGGTCGTCATTGTGGGAGGGTAGTGGGGTAACAGGTGCGTTGCTGGCCGGCCGCTAGTCGGTGCCTATTTCTTGGGCGGCGGTGCATGAAGCGGGGCAGGTGGTTTGTCTACCGGGATGACGGTCGTCCGCATTTTCACCACCGCAAAGAATAACAGGGCCGCGCTGATAAGGATGATCGACAGGAGAAATCTAGCGTACGTCGGGTTCTGCCGATTCCACCATTCCCCCTGCCAGGCGGTGAGCGGGTCAGGTTCGACGAAAAACAGCCGATACGCCGAAGCGAACAACGAGCGCAAGCGGAATTGCGGGCAGGTCATGGCTAGGCGTCCGATGCGTTTTTGGGCGGGTCTGGCCAGCCGCCTTGTGGGTCAAAGCGAAACCAAGGCGCCGGTGCTGATAATTCCTGCTGAAGCCGCCACCGCTCGAACCACATCCCCCCAAACCAGCCCCCGAACCAGCAGGCCACGGCCAGCGTGATCCAGAGCAAGGTCGAAAGGCGGAACTGAAAGCGGGGGCGAGGCATGGGCCCATCATACCACGGCTCCTCGCCAAGTCAGCGCGGGTCGGCCGGCCGCGGCGGACAGCCCGGTCCCGGCAGCGGTGGCCCGTCGATCGCTGTGGCGGTGGCGACCTGGCCCGAGCGGCGGCAGTCGTGGGCGCCGAATTCGAATCGACGGAATTTCGGGCAATGGGGACCGCCTACCGCGAGAAGGTGAGCGACGAGCGGCTGAGGGCCGTGTGCGAGCACGTCAGGGTGTGGCTCTTCGGGAAGGGGAAGAAAACTAATCGGAGCGCCAAACTCGATGCCTTCGCGCTTTGCCCAGACAGCCCGAGCGGGCCTTCTAGCCGGCGGAGCAGAAATCGTCGGCACCGTGACCTCGTGCCTGGATTTTAACTGTTCGAGCAATGGCGAATCGGCCTCATTGGATTCGAGCCACTCGCGATACCGATTCAGCGTACCCACTAAGCCACCGAACCGCCGGGTCAAGGATTTGCTCGAAATACCGGAATCGGCGGTGAAGGCTCCCATGTCGGAATTGCCCCAACGTTGCTGGCGGCCTTGTGGAATGCCTTGAGCAACTCGTCGTCGGCTAGGCGCGTCTTCCACTGCGGATGCCGTTGAATGCCAGCGATACGCACGACTTCGGACCAACCGCGTTCAAAGAGGTGCGAAATTTGCCGCTTGCCTACGCCAGTTTGACGGTTGAATTGTCGGCGAGAAAGAGGCCGTCCCTGTTGCGCGGCCAATTGCTTCGCGGCCTCGATGATAGTTTCTCTTGTGACTTTTGCCATCGCGCCCCCTAAAAGACTGTGGGCCAACCCCAAGGCGGTGCGAGTTTCTCGCACGCCTATTTTCCAACGTACTTGGGTGATTCTCCGATGCAAGCCCCGACAAAGCTGATGAAATGGATGCGCTGGGCGAGTGTCGCAGCACATGCGATCTTCGAGCTGGCATATCTGGAGCCGGGTTGCCGTCCACATTCGGATCGCCGAGGCCCAGGCCGGCTCCCAATCGGCCATGCGGCGGAGAGGTTCGAGCGGCCGGCTGGCGGTCTCGCGACGTTCTGCCAGAGGCGGTTATAGTCCGGCAGGCACCAGCCGGCCCGTTGGCTATTATATGAAGTCAGAGAACGTCCCGCCCCGGCCGGTCATCGGGGCCTCAGCGACCAAGCTCGGAGTGCGCGAGGGAGATTTAGCGCCGGACGAAGACGGCAATGCGCGGCCTGGCCAAGGCGGCATGTCGGTCGTGTCGTCGATCTCGGGTCTGCGGCGACGAGTCGCGAGAAACGTCTTCAGTCCGAGCATGGTTCCGCAGCGGCTGAATGACCTGGGCAAGGTGCCGGGTGCGATGGGCCCAAACACGCTACACGTATTTCGTATCGGCGAGGGCGGCTTCGAACACGCCCGGCTGACGGATCGGCTCGTACTGGCGCCGGACCATGACGACCACGGCACCATCCAACCCGCGTCGATGATGCGGTACGAGGAATACAAACAGGCCATTACCGATACACGTGACCAATGGGCCAGCGGGGAGGATGACGATGATCGTTAGGACGAGTCCGTCAGTCAGCTATTCGATGTGGCTGAAGAAGATTCTGGACACGCACACGTCCCAAGCCTGGGACTCGGAGGCGACGGACATTCGAGAACGGCAGGACGAAGAGCTGGACGAACTCTGGACCGAGATTGACGGGTGCCAGAAGCAGCGTCTGTGGGGATTGTCCTCGGACCTCAACACGCTGCGGGACCGGGAAACATGGGTTGAGTCGGACTGGTTGCCGATGACCGAGGAGCAACTTGCGCGGGCGCAAGAGGGGGCCTTTCAACGGAAGGAGTGGGACAATCTCTTGGAATCGCTGCGACGGCCCCCGCGGCTCGTCCCGCGCGACAAGGTTGACTATTTGCGCGGGAGGGCCTGGATGGAGATGGGGTATCCCGAGGTGGCTTTGCTGTTCTTTGACAACGCCGACAGGTTGAAGCCTGGAAAACCGATCTACGGCGTGCTCGCCTTCGAATGCCTGAAGGCCATGCAGAATTGGCCGGAAATCCTAAAGCGGTGCCAGTCGTACCTGCGTGATTCCGCCGCGCCGCCTCGATTGCTGTTCCGCGCGGCCGACGCGCTTCACGCGTACGCCAGCCACTCCGGCGAGCAACGGCACTATCAGGAGGCATTGCGCGCGGTCGACGCAGGATTTGATCGATTGGACCAAACGGGCCGGAAGGAGCAGTTGTCTTCGGTGCTCGCTTCGGCCTACGCGACGAAGTCTCTGTGCCTTGGCCGCCTTAGCCGGACGACAGAGTCCTTGAACGTTCTTGACGAGGCAGTCCAGCGCTTCCCGGAAAACACCGGGCTCCTGACCGCTCGGGGCCTCCGAAAGCAGGAACTCGGCGTGCCGGGTGCCGCCGACGATTTTCGGGACGCGGTGGCCCGAGGAACTACGGTCGCCTGGGCATACGTCGAATTGGCACGCGATGCGCTCAAAAAAGGACGCAACCAGGACGCGGTCGATCTGTGTCGCAGAGGTGTCTCCCTGGCCCAGGCAGACCGTCCCGCCGCGGTTTTGTTCGGGTTGCTGGCAATCGGAATGCTGCGGTTGAATGACTCCGCGGAGGCCGTGCGGGCAAGTTTTCGAACGGCCGGCGAAATTGATCCCCTTAGCGAGGAAATCCGCGTTAACCGCGAACGGTTCGAAAGGTTTGCCGTCGACAGTCAAGCGCAAGAGCCGCAATGGCATTTGGGCCCGACATCGCCCGAGAGGGCGATTGCCGACGTGTGTGCTCAATTGTAAACGGCCGCACGGGCGCGCCGGCGCGGTGGTGTGGCGATCAAAGAACCCCGGCACAATAACCCGGCCCCGGCCGGCATAACGTGGCGCCGTCAAATGAGGACCGAATTATTTACGAATCACATCCAGCTTTTCAGTTGCCGGCGAATCAAGATGCAACGATATGGCGGTTCATGGACTTTAGTCCAGGTTACAGGTGACAGGGGACGGAGGAAGGCGACAGAAGGCAGGAGCAAATGGGGGCGTATCAGCGCACACAGGACGGCGGCATGGATTCTAAGGCGTTGGGCGTTAGGGAGCCGGCGACGGCGGATGGACCGTTGGAGTTTCGACCTGCTGCTTCCGAGCTTCCTGGGTTTGAGCCTGTGGACCGTGTTTTGTTATTGAGCCATGACCTTCGACGCCCCTCGGAAACAGTCGCGCCACGGATCAAACACCGATCGAACACGGATCACGCGATTCGACCGCACTGAGTCCGTGTTTCATCCGTGTTTCGTCCGTGGCCGGCTCCGCGCGTCGTTGCCGGCCTCGCCAGCACGCGCAATTCCGCTTCCGACCATGACCTTGAAGCAATGTCAGGCTAACGGCTGATTGAAGCCGCACAAGAGGGTCGTCAGCATGGTGCTTTTGGGGTATAATGCAGAAGTGGCCCGCTCGTAATTCCGCTTTCGCGAGGCAAAAGATGTTGACGACCGTATCGCTCGAAGATGCGCAAGCGCAATTGCCGGAGTTGATCGAGAAGCTCTTGCCTGGCGATGATGTGGTGATTCTACGAGGCGGAGAGCCTGTCGCCAGGCTGGTGAGTGATGCGCCGGCACCGCGAAAGCCCCGTTTGCCCGGCAGCGCACGAGATAAAATCGTTTTCATGGCCGAGGACTTCGATGCCCCCCTTGATGATTTTCGGGAGTACATGGAATGAGGCTGTTGCTCGACAGCCATGCATTCCTTTGGTTCACCTGGAACCACAAGAACCTCAGCCAGATAGCGCGGGCCGCGATCATCGATCCGACCAATGAAATGCTGCTGAGCATCGCAAGTTGCTGGGAAATCGCGATCAAGGTTGGCGTCGGAAAGCTGACGCTTACAGAACCGATTGACGTTTTTCTCCCAGGAGCCATCGCCGACAACGGCCTCACGGTGTTGCCCGTCGAACTGAGGCATGTGCTCACGCTGGAACGGCTGCCATTGCATCATCGCGATCCGTTCGACCGGATCTTGATTGCCCAGGCAATAGTTGAGCAAGTTGCGATTGTTTCGAACGATAAAGCGTTCGACTCGTACCCGGTGACGAGGATTTGGTAAGGCGAGTCGCAGACATCCTATCCCTGAACACTGATCGAAGACCTCCATCAACCGCCCACAAAACGGACGATATGGGCGAGGTCAGGTGCGTGAATCTCGGCGACGCGCGTCGGCCAGACGGCGAAGGCGAGACAGGATGATCAGGAGGAACAGGATAGAAGGCAAGCGTTACGAATTGACCGACCTAATCCTGACCATCCTGCAAATCATGTCCAAGAAAAGTGTTTGAGCGGAGTTTCCGGATGGGGCGCAGCCGCGACCCCTGACCGGTTCCAGGTGTCTTGCGCGCCACCGGCTCCGACAACCCGCGGCCTTGTTCGATCGAGGTTACGGCACGCGGAGCGTGCCTACTACGCTGATTGTCCGAAGGCGAGTCGAATCGCCCGGCACTTTGAAGGCAAGTTGCCCGTCAAAGCGCGGCGCCGTTGAGCGCGCGCTCACGAAATCGTACAATCAAGGAACGCGGGGGGGCGTATCTTCCAAACCGACCGCGTAGATTGACAAATGGGGCACGAGACGAATGCCAAAGATTTATCGGTCGATGAAGCGCGCAGCCGATGGACCACCGATCGTGGAGTCCGCGTCAAAGGAACTTGGGGTGCGTTGTCCGCCAGGCCCACACGCCGATGTCGACCTCGATTCCGCCGGCCACGTCCTGCTCAACGGTCGCGGGATGTCGGTCGCGGAGAATTGGCGATACCTGCCACCGCACCTGATTCCCAAGCGTTTGTTGCCGCTGGTGCCCGACGCCAGTGGATCAAATCAACTATTCTGTTGGTCGATGGGCAACGGCCCTTTTGTGAACGACTCGGTGAACGAGTCGCTGGCGCTTCGAATCAAGCCCCACATGCCGAACATGGGAAATGTCGTGCCGATCGAACCGGTTGCAGTGGATCGGTTCCAATTGGACCTCGCGGCGACACGCAATCAATGGCAACCAGACGAATGATGAACAGAGGCGAGTGCTTCGAAAACCCCGACTTCGTCGAGTATGTGCGGTTGCTCCGGCGGCTGCACGCGATGATTCGCTCGGGCGAGGACGAAGGCGCGGAAGGCGACGCGCTGCGCGACCAAATGGATGCTCCCAGCGAGCGCCTTTCAAGCGCGGAAGTGGCCGCCGTCAAGGGCATCGCCGCGGACTTCCACACGTTATCCGGGGAGTCCCGCGCGCCCATCTTGGTCGATACGGTCGAAAGCCTGGAAGTCAAGCACGCCGCCTTGGCGGCCCGCGACGCCGGGCGTTGGGGCGAGGCCTTCGAGTCCCTCCGCCGTTGCGAACCGTATTTGTCGGCCGCCAACGTGGCGTACCTCCGGGGCGCGATTTGGCTTGCGATCGGGGAAGATGACGCCGCCCACGATTTCCTGGAGCACGCGGCGAAGCTCGGCGCAATCGCCCCACCATCGGCGATCTCGAGTCGGACGTAAAGCGAATCGAACGAAGCGACGTCGAAGCGGTGTCCATCAACGCGAATCCTCCCTCCGCAGAGGGGCTGACCATGCGTAAGTCGTTACCCATAAGGCAAGTTCAGAGTGGCCAATTGGCCCCTCTGATTCTTGCGGTGCTCGGCCGCCGCCACCGGCGCGTTTCGCCACGTTGAGCGGAAAGCGAAATCCGCCGAAGGTCGTTCCCCCCAATCGCCGGTCAACATCACGGCAAGGCAGTTCGTCGACCCCGCGCCGTTGAACGCGGCCTTTCGAGGTTCTCGTCAAAGGAACTCGGGTGCGCTGTCCACCAGACGCCGGCTGTATACTAACCCAAAGCGCAAGTCGTTGCGTGCCTTGCTTGCGCCAGCGGGTTAGTGTCGAAGCAGGCCGCGTGGAACCCCTATCTATCCTTCAGGCGCGTCCTCGTGAAACAACGGAGCATTTCGTTTGAACTGCTTTGCCTATGCGCGCTGTTTGGTTTCGCGCTACCGGCCCTTGCCGAGCCGCCCGGCAACCCGCCCCCTATCGAAGTCTACTTCTCGCCGAAAGGCGGTTGTACCGAGGCCGTCGTCAGGTTTGGCATTGAAGCGGGTGATCGTTTTCTTATTCGTGTCATTCGTGTGATTCGTGGACAGACGTAAGCGACGCCGCGGAGTGCCTGCCGCGACGCGCCTTGGAGACGCAGACCGGCGTCGTTCACGGAGCAATTGGTCCACGAATCACACGAATCATACGAATGGGCCGGGACGCGGCGGAGATCCTTGTGGACACCTGCGATGGCGCGGGAACTGTCGTGCGCGTCGGCGCCGGCGGCGTGACGGTGGAGCGCGCCGGCGGCGTGGCGTTTCGCCGGCCCCCCGGCGCCGGATCCCCGGCGTGATTGACCCGCCGGCGTGAGATTCTGGGCCCCGTGTCGATGCGTGACGATGGTGACGATGAAAAACATGCAAAGTTTTTTGTTTCCCACGCGACTGCGTCAGTTAGCTCCGGGCGTCCTGTCCTCGAACACTTTGGGTTACTGCCCGGCTTTGTCGTGAACGGCATCGGTTCAACACGCGAATCCTCCCTCCGCAGGGGCCAGCCATGCGTAAGTCGTTACCAGTAAGGCAAGTTCAAATGCGCCAATTGGCGCATTTGATACTCGCGGTGCTCGGGCGCCTCCACCGGTGGTGGGTCTCACCCCGTTGGGGTGATGACATGGGTGGTCAATCGCCCACCCAGGGCTCCGCCGCTGGGCAGTGGAATATGAACCCGTTGGGGTCGGGCGGCCGCGGACTCGGAACCACAGCACGTGCAGCAACCACGGATCAAGCTCGGTACGCACACGGACGCTGCGATACGTGCCAACTGAATCCGTGTTTCGTCCGTGGCCGGCTCCGCGCGTCGTTGCCCGGACTCCTGTGAATCCGGTCAATCCTGTCCAAGAAACGTTTTCGAGCGGAATTTCCAGACGAGGCATAGCCGCGAGATGGGCCCCCATTGCGCGCATCGAAGTCAAAAAGCGGCCAGGAAGACGGACACGTCCGCCGGCGCCATCAATTCCGGGTTGACGGCCATCAGGCCTTCGGCCTGGGAGGCACGGAGCAGCCGCTGATCAGCGGCGACCAAGATGCAGGTCGTCGTCACCGGCTGCGCTCGGGCGAAGCCCAAGAACGACATGAGGATT
>DATLQY010000759.1:0-15699 GCA_035534975.1 Pirellulales bacterium | reverse complement strand
GCGCGTCGACGCGCTGTTGGCCGAGGAACTGTTTCATGGTTCCAGCGGAGGGGCGGACTCCGCCGCCGGCACGGTGGTCCTGGCACCGCTGACCGACCATGAGACCTTCTTACGTCGGGTGACGTTGGATCTGGTCGGCCGGCTCCCTACGCCCGCCGAGATCACGGCCTTCGTGCTCGATCGGTCGGCCGGCAAGCGGACGGCGGCGATCGAAAGATTGTTGTCTTTGCCGGGCTTCGGCCGAAATTGGGCCCGTTACTGGCGCGACGTGATCTTCTATCGCCGTAGTGACGAGCGCGCCTTGCTGGCCGCCGGCGCGGCCGAGGCCTACCTGGCCAGGCAGTTCAACGCCGACGCGCCCTGGGACAAACTGGCGCAATCGTTCGTGAGCGCCACAGGCGATGTGCGCGAAGAGGGCGCGACCGCCCTGATCGCCGCGCAAATGGGAGAGGTGAACGACGTGACGAGCGAAGCGTCGCGAATTTTCATGGGCGTGCAGATTCAGTGCGCGCAGTGCCACGACCACCCGACCGACCGCTGGAAACGGCAACAGTTCCACGAACTGGCGGCGTTCTTTCCGCGGATCGGCCTGCGGCCCGTGCGAAACGGCGCGCGGCCGAGCTTCGAAGTCGTCTCGCACGACCAAGACCGCCCGCGGCAGCGTCCGATGGGCATGCTCCGCCTGGGTGAGCTGGAACACTATATGCCCGACCTCAAGGATCCCAGTTCGAAAGGTACGCTGGTGCAGCCGGTTTTCTTTCTCACCGGCCAGAAGCTCCCCCATGGCGAAAGCGACCAACAACGCCGCGGCGCCTTGGCCGAGTGGATGACGTCGGAGTCGAACCCTTGGTTCGCCAAAGCGCTCGTCAATCGGATCTGGGCCGAACTGGTGGGCGAGGGCTTTTACGAACCGGTCGATGACCTGGGGCCTGACCGCGCCTGCGCCGCGCCGCGCACGATGGATTACCTCGCCGGCCAGTTCGTCGCCAACGGCTATGACGTGAAGTGGCTATTCCGCGCCATCAGCGGCACCCAGTGCTACCAGCGGAAGGGCCGGCCACGGCGAAATCCCGAACAGACGCCCTTCACGGCCAACTGCCCGCAGCCGTTGCGTTCCGACCAGATTTTCGACGTTCTGACGGCCGCCTTGGGTACTCTTGAGGGCCCTGGCGCACGGAATCGAAACCCCCAGCGGCCCATGGGCGGGCCCTTTGGCCAAGGCGGGCCGCGGATGCAGTTCGCGGCCGTTTTCGGTTACGACCCCAGCGACCGTCGCGATGAAATCTCCGGCTCGATCCCGCAAGCCCTACTGCTGATGAATTCTCCCATCGTCAGCCGGGCAATGAACGGTCGCAATCCGAACTCGACGTTGAGCAAGCTGTTGGCTGATTCTGCCGACGACGACCAGGTGACGGTCGAGCTCTATCTGCGCAGCCTCGGGCGCGAGCCCGGCGAAAAGGAACTGGCCGCTTGCCGCGAGCACGTGCGGACCTCGAATGACCGAGTCACCGCGTTCGAAGACGTGTTCTGGGCGCTGATCAACGGTCCTGAATTCCTGCATAGGCATTAAGCGTAGGGTGGGCACCGCTCACCAACCGAACTAATTTTTATCAACGACCCGCCCAAAGGCTAAGACGAATTTCCGCAATGTGGAACATAACATGCCACCGGCTTGCCCGGTGGTCTGTGACGCTGGCAGCTACCCAAGACGGCCGCCATTTCTGTTTTCGAACCCCGATTGCCCTGACGCTGCTTTTGGCAGCGGCAGGGCAATCGGGTGGGAGGGGGAGAGTTGGGCCCGCGGATCGTAGCTGCCAGCGTGAGTCCGGGGTACCCGCGCAGTGGGTCGAGGGCAAGCCGGTGGCATCATTTGATCGATCCTAGCCTTAAAGCGGGCCGTTGATTTTATTCATTGCCTGCTTTCGTTCCTCAGGAGTTCAAGGGCCCGAATGATGAATACCCACCTACTCCATCATCTCCGCCTTGCCGTCAACCGCGAGGGCGTCATTGGGCGGCGAGGCTTCCTCCGCGGACTCTCGGCGACCGGCCTGGCGGCAGGCGCCTTGACCTGGACCGACCTGATTAGCTTGCGGGCCGACGAGTTGCGGCGCCGGGGAATGGCCTGCATCCTCCTCTGGATGCAAGGCGGTCCGAGCCAGTTCGAGACCATCGATCCCAAGCCCGGCCACGCCAACGGCGGAGAGACGAAGGCGATTTCGACCTCGGTGCCGGGCATGCAACTGGCCGAGCACCTGCCGAACCTGGCCAAAGTGGCGGGCGACGTGGCGCTGCTGCGTTCGCTCTCCACCAAGGAGGGAAACCACCAACGAGCGAGCTTCCTGTTGCACACGGCCCACGTTCCTACGGCCAGCGTGCATTACCCCACGATCGGCTCAGTCGTTTCGGCGGAACTGGGGAGCCTCGAAGCGGAGCTGCCGTCGTTCGTGCGCATCGGCCGGCGGTTTCCCAACACGGGTAACGGCGGCCTGCTGGGCACCGACTTCAACCCCTTCGTGGTCCCCAACCCGGCGAAGCTTCCCGATAACACGCAAGTCGCCACGAATATCGACCGCTTCGAGCGGCGTCTGGCCCTGGTCCGCACGCTGGAAACCGCCGCCGGTGGCAGTGAGGCAACCCCGGAAATCGCCGAGCACCGCGGGCTTTACCAAAAGGCCTCGCGGATGGTGTTGAGCCCCAAGATGGAAGCCTTTGACCTGTCGCGCGAGCCCGACCAGGTCAGCGCGGCTTATGGAGAAACCGATTTCGCCGCCGGCTGTCTTTTGGCGCGTCGGCTGGTCGAAGCCGGCGTGACTTTCGTCGAAGTCGGGCTAGGCAACTGGGACACCCACGACGACAACTTCAACCGCACCAAGGCCCTGGCCGGCGAGCTCGATCAGCCGTTCGCCCAGCTCATCGCCGATCTCAAGGGGCGCGGGCGGCTCGACAAGACGCTCGTGATTTGGATGGGCGAGTTCGGCCGCACGCCGCGGATCAACCCACGAGGTGGGCGCGATCACTTTCCTCGGGCGTTCTCGGCCGTATTGGCGGGCGGCGGAGTGCGCGGCGGCCAGGCGATCGGCCGCACCAGCGCGGGGGGCGAAGACGTCGCCGATCGACCCGTGAAAGTCGAGGACTTGTTCCGCACGTTCTACAAGAGCCTGGGCATCGACCCCGAAAAGGAGAACATGAGCTCGATCGGCCGCCCGATCAAGATCGTCGAGGGAGGAGCGGCAGTGAGCGAATTGTTCGGTTAAAATTCACGCTGCTACCGGCGGACGCCGTCGCGTAGCACCAAAGGTGCGTGATTCCAAAGCCCAAGGCGCAGCCCTCGGTGTTCTACACAAGTCGCGAGTGATGCACCGCCCCGTTCACGGCGCCTCCCGCGAAGCGGTCATAGCCCCGGGCATTTATGCCGGGGAAAACGGGAGCACATTATTATATATTCAGCCCCGTTCACGGGGCTTACCATTTTCTTGGCTTAAGCCACCCTGGAAGCCACGTGAACGGGGCTGGAAGAAAGTCAAGTGGGGCGGTTGGCGAACCCGGCGTAAACGCCGGGCCGAGTACCGCTGCGCGGAAGCCCCGTGAACGGGGCGAATCGGCATCCGGTCGCTACAAAAGATGTGTAGAACAACGAGGCCTGCGTCCTGGGCTGTCGAAGCATGCCGCGTTGCGGCTGACGAACCATTGAAAAGCCTGCAGTGTGGGGACGCCATGGATCTATTTCTGCGCGACAACGTGGTGCTGGTGACCGGCGGAGCGAAAGGCATTGGCGAGGGAATCTGCCGCGTGCTTGCTGCCGAGGGAGCGATGCCGGTGATCGTCGGCCGCAATGCTGCCGATAACGATGCGACCGTGCGTACGATCGAAGCGTCCGGCGGCAGCGCCTGGGCGGTCACCGCGGAATTGACACGTACGGACGAATGCCGCCGCGCGGTCGAGGCCGCCTTCACGCGGTTTAGCCGCATCGACGGCCTTGTGAACAACGCGGGCATCAACGACGGCGTGAGCCTCGAGGCGGGCGACACGGAACAGTTCCTCGCTTCGCTGCGAAAAAACCTCGTCCATTACTACGACATGGCCCGTTTCGCCCTGCCGTACTTGAAGCTATCGCACGGGGCAATCGTCAACATTGGCTCGAAGGTGGCCGAGACCGGGCAAGGGGGCACGTCGGCCTATGCGGCGGCAAACGGCGGACGCAACGCGCTGACGCGCGAATGGGCGATCGAACTGAGCCGGTACGGCATTCGCGTCAACGCCGTGATCGTCGCCGAGTGCTGGACGCCGATGTATGAAAAGTGGCTTCAGACCGTGCCCAATCCCCAAGAGGTCCGCCGGCGGATCGAGTCCAGAATCCCGCTCGGAGGACGAATGACCACCTGCGAGGAGATTGCCCAGACCGTCGCCTTTCTCCTTTCGGCTCGTTCGAGCCACACCACCGGGCAACTGGTTCACGTCGACGGCGGCTACGTACACCTCGACAGGGCCATCTCGTCGCTCGGAGGATCTGCCGCGCCAAAGTAAAAAAGCCACGGGCTCAGGAAAGTACCGTCACGACGCGCCGCTGGTGCCAAATATCGAGGCACTGCGGTCGGAAAACTTACTCGGCTCGAGCGACCTCTCCCTCTCAGGGTTCCCAGTGGGAGTCGCGACGTCGGACTGCCATTGATTGGTCACGCGAGCGACCCGGTACAAGAACTCTCCAAGTTGCTCTTCGGTGATGGGCTGCGCGGCGTACCGTCGTATGGATCGCCTGCGCTCCTGGACGAAGGCCAGCGGAGGATCGTCGCGCTCGGGGCATTGGAGATCATCGGGCCGATGGAGATCGTGTCCCGGGAGCTCATCGGCTGCTTTCAAGGCCGGGGGGGCGAAAGGTGCGGCAGCCGGTAGGTCGCGCCGAATTGGCCGTCGGTCCGACCTGGTCGGCTGCGCGCGTGAAACATCAAGTCGTGAAACTCCCACGTGTTGAGGGCCGATTGATCGTTTTGGACTGGCGCCGCGTCGGCTCCGATCTGGTCGATCATTCGCGTCTCGGCCAAGAGGGCGACTAGCGACGTCACGGCGGAAGGCGACATCTCGGTAGCTCGCTCGGCCAGAAGCTTCGTCGTCATCGGGGTGGCCAGCGCCGCGATCAGCGCCATGGCGCGCGGATCGTGCAGCACCACTAGCGCATGGGCCAAGGGCGATTCGAGCTGCAGCTCTCGGCCTTCGCGACGGACATACGCAAATCGCGAAAGCACGTACGAATGCTCGAAATCGGGCGCGCTCGCCGCGGCCGAACTGGCGGGGGCCGACGATCCCAAGTCGCGGCGCAGCGGCACGACTGTGGCCAAGGGCCTTCCGTCGGCGTGCAACGAGCGCCGAATCAAACCCCGCCGACGTAGTTCGTCGACGTGGTGGTACCATCGCGCCAAGGATTGGACGCCGCCGCCGGCGAGCACCGAATCGGCGAGCCGCTGCTCCTCCTCGCCCGGCGAGTCCAATCGCCGCATGGCGGCCACGATTTCCCGTGCGACCGCGCGCCATGTGATTCGCGAGCCCGGCCCCGTGACGACCGCCCGGCCATCGCCCGTCGAGAGCGAGACGTTATCTTGCCACGAGAGCCATAACGACGCAAATACATGAACCATCCGGGCTAAAGGAACATCGGGACCGGATGCGCCGGCGCCACGGCTTTAAGTCGGGCCCGTCGTGGGTCGCCGGATTATACCACTGGCGCAACGGCAGCTACAAACCTTGGCGTCACCATGCGCGCAGCAAAAGTCGGAATTAAGGCGGACCCAATGGCGGCGGAAGAATTCCCGCAAGTGCTGCCACCGGCGCGACCGATACAAAGAATAAGCACGTGCTTGTCAGAAAAAGGCCGCCGGGATTTTCGAACCCGACGGCCTTTTTTGCGCCCGGTCGTCCCCAGGTGGATTTGAAGCAAGTGCGTCGCAACCATGAGTTTTCCGAAACAGCGATCGAGCCCCTGGTCGAGGCTACAATCATCGGTCGATTCGTTGGCCAAGTAAGCAGCCCAATCGAGCGTCAATTCTAGCCTTGAAGCGGGCGATTGTCGTCTTTCGGTTCGCCTGCCGGCGGCGCCGGCGGTGCCGACACATGCAGGCGTTTGCCCTGCTTGTCGTATTTCGGCGCCTCGACGACTACCGGCTCGGCCGGTGCGTCGCCGGATGTCGCCGCAAGCTCGGCCGCCGTCGCTTCCTCCGCGGTGAGCGGGCGGACGTAGGCGGGTGGTTGCTCGTACGACTGCTTGGCCGGCGGCTTGATGGTCAGCCGATCGACGATTCGCCGCACTCCCTCGACGTTCTGCGCAACTTGATTCGCCGCGTCTCGCTGCTGCTGGCGCTGGACCGTCCCCGTGAACGTGACCACGCCGTTGCTCGATTGCACGGTAATATGGCACGGCGAACGCAGTCCGCGGCTCGCGAGCAACTGAGTAACGTTGCGGTTGATGGTCTGGTCGGAGATTGGGGTTTTCATGATCGTCGTTCCCGTGGGTGTGGAGTTCCAGCTCCCGATACGGGGCTGGAGGAACGATTCGACCAAGGCGCTGAGGGTCGGTCAGAGAGGTGGGGAAACCCTTCCAAGTTTCATCTTATCGGATGGCGGGGCGAAAGGCGAGTGCAAAGCGCCTGTTGCTATAAGTCCAGCACTAACCGTTCTTCTCGAAGCGCTTTGACCGTGGCCTCGAACGCTTCGGCGGCGTGGGCCAGGTCGGCCTCAGTGTGAGCGCTGGAAAGGACGCCGCCCGTCGAGCTCATGAGATCGACTCCGTGATGCCGGAGGCGCCGCTGGTACTGCGTGATCAGTTCGCCGGGCATTCCCTTCAGCCGCCGGGCTTCAGTCGTTTGCAAGCCGGTGCGCGAACCGGCCCGGCGGACGCGGTCGCGATCGGTCTCGAAATAGACGTGAAACGTCGAGGCCGGGCCGTAAGCGTAGCCGGCAACGCCCAGCCGCTCCAGGACGTCGTTGAAGGCCGCGCGCAAAAAGGTTGCGAGCCGGTTGGCTCGCTCGATCGGTTCACCTCCGGCGATGCGGCCGAGCGCGACGATCCCCGCCGCGGCCGAGGGGGGCGAGGCGTTGAACGTGCCCAAGTGAAGCACGCGGCCGTGGCGGTCGTGACGCGCGTCGCCCGTATGATCGAACAACCGCATGATGTCGGCCCGCCCGACCACGGCCCCGCCTGGCATGCCGCCGGCCAACACCTTGGCCAGACAGGCCAGGTCGGGCGTGACGCCGTAAAGCTGTTGCGCTCCTCCCGGACTGAAGCGAAAACCCGAGACGACTTCGTCGAAGATCAAGAGTACGTCGTGCCTGGCCGTCAGCGTGCGTAAACACTGCAAGAAACCCTCGGCCAGCGGCACGCGCCCCCACGAGGCGCCCGACGGTTCGAGAATCGCGGCCGCGATGTCGCCGTCGGAGGAAAGCGCCTCGTCGAGCCGTTCCAAGTCGTTGTCGGGAATGGTTACCTGGTTGGCCCGCACCGAGCCGGGAACGCCCAGCGACCCATCGGCGTCGAAGGGGGGCTGGAAGCCGTGGACCACGTCATCGTGCCAGCCGTGAAAGTGCCCCTCGAAGCGGAGGATTTTGGTCTTGCCGGTGAAGGCGCGTGCGAGCCGCAGGGCCAAGAGCGTGGCTTCGCTGCCCGAGTTGACGAACCGCACACGCTCGGCGGCCGGCACGAGCCGCCCGACCCACTCGGCCCACTCGATGTGCAATGGATGATCGTTGCCGAAGTGGCTGCCGTCGGCCATCGCGCGTGCGACCGCATCGATCACCTCGCGATCGGCGTGGCCCAGGAGCAAGGCGGCGTTGCCAAGCAGGAAATCGACGTATTCATGGCCATCGACGTCCCATTTCCGGCCGCCACTACCTCGCGCGATGTACAGCGGCACCGGCTCGAAGTGCCGCAAGTCATGCCCGACGCCGCCGGCCAGGACGCGCCCCGCCCGTTCGTGGAACTTGCGGCCTTTGGGGCGCTTCGCGGCGTAGCTCCGGCTCAGTTCCTCCGCGGTGCGCGGCATGTAGGTTAGGCTTTCAGCCTGACGGGCATCTGGCGACGCTTTCATGATTGACCGAGCTCCACTTTCCCGTTGCAAAACGTCCCATTGATGGCCGCGGACGGAAAGAGACTTTACAGGTACTGCTCCCAACCACGCTCCTTGATCAATTTCACGACCTGCCGGATCGACTCCTCGTCGTGCTTGTTGGCCACCAGGGTTGCGTCGGGCGTGTGGACGACGACGCAATCGGTCAGCCCCAACGTGACGATCAGATGGTCGGCCGGACCTCGGACGATCGTCCCCTTGGTATTCACCCCCACGTGCTTGGCGGCGATCGTGTTACTTTCGGCATCGGCGCCACGCAACCGGGCAAGCGCCTGCCAGCTCCCCACGTCGTCCCAGTCATAGGGCGCCTCGACGACCACCACGTCCTTGGCGTGCTCCATCACCGCGTAGTCGATCGACACCGCTCGGATCGCCTCGAACTCGCGGGCCAGCACCGCCTCGAAATCGGGCTGACCGAATGCCGCGCCGATACGCCGCAAGCGACCGAACATTTCCGGCTGGTGCTCGGCCAAGGCATTCAGGATGGTTGCCGCTTTCCAGAGGAAGATTCCGGAGTTCCAGTAGAAGTTGCCCGATGCCAGGTACTGCCGAGCGACTTCGGCCTTCGGCTTTTCGCGGAACTGCCGCACCTGGTACGCCGCGGCGGTGCCGAACGACGGAGGGACGGCCACGGGCAACGGCTCGCCCCGCTCGATGTAGCCGAAACTCTCGGCCGGATAATCGGGTCGGATGCCGAACGTGACGATTCGCCCAGGCCGCTCGTCGACCAGCGACGCCGCGAAGCGGATCGCGTCCTGGAAAACGGCATCGGGACCGATCACATGGTCGGAGGGCATCACCACCATCGTCGCCTCGGGATCGTCGCGACTGACGTAGAGCGCCGACAGCCCGATGCACGGCGCGGTATCGCGCTTGCACGGCTCGCCCAGGATCGCGTTGGGCGGCAGGCCCGGGAGTTGTTCCCGCATCGCCGCGGCCAGTCTGGCGTTGGTGGCGATCAGCACGCACTGGGGACCAACCAGGTCGCCCAGGCGATCGACCGTGGCCTGGATCATCGTCCGCTCACTCGCCAGGTTCAAGAGTTGCTTGGGGCGAGCGTCGCGGCTTTCCGGCCAGAATCGGGTGCCGGAACCTCCGGCCATGATGACGGCGTGCAGCATTTTTGGGAGTCTTTGGAAGGCGAATGGGGAGCGTTAGCCCACTGTTTGTCACGCGTTGCGTTGGAATTCTCGATCGTGGCTGGCGGCATCGGGTCGGCCCTGCGAGGGAAACGCACGGTCGCACGCACCGCGTCCACGTGGCCGCGGAGCGGCCGGGGATACGTTCCCACGCAGAGCGTGGGAACGAGACGACCAGCCGGCCCTCACCCCCTTTCCGCTTGCATCCTTCAACTTGCGCCTCCGACCATCCCTACTCGAAATACTTCGCACACGTGACCTGCAATCCCGGGGCGATTCGCTTCGCCACATCCTCGGCGTCCAGCGCGAAGCGGGGGCTGATTTCGACCGGCAAGCCGGGGGCGACCTGAGCTCCGGCCCGTTGGAGCCAATCCGTGTGCAAGGCGACCATCGCGGATCGCACGTGTTCGTGGGTGTCGCGCTTGTCGCCAGGCGCATTCTTCAAGGGCGCGAAGTGTGTCGCCTCGTCAACTTCGACGACCAACGGTTTGCGGGCCGCCGGCAGGAGATCGAAGATGAATTGCTCGAACTTGATCGCATTTTCCGTCGCCGGCTCGACCAGCCGACCTTGGCCGTCGAGGTAGGGAACTTTCTTTTGGGCTAGGTGGAACGGCAGCCCGCCACCCTCCGACGCCGTCCGCTGCAAGAGCGCCACGTCGAAAACGTGAACGGCGATGTTGCCCGCCCAAAGCCGTAGCGATCCGTCCGGAAGCCGCTTCTCGCCGGCTTCCGCTGACAAGTGGATATATTCGATGGTCCGCACCTGACCGTCGATCGAGACGACATTGCCCACCCTGTCGGCCGGCGCCTGCTTGGCCACCACTTGCGTCGACATCTCCGAGCCGGACAACAGATGATAGCCGATGAACCGCGCGTCGCAAACGGCGGCCAGCGGGTTATCGACTTGGATGTAAAAGAGCTGTTCGATGCCGCGGCGGCGTGCGTCGGCGAGCGCGCTTCCGGCGTCCATGGCCGCCAGCAATCCGCCGTGCCCATCGGGGCTGAGTGCCATGCTGCCGGGCCCCTCCAGCAGCACCTTGCCGCTTTCGGCATCGACCGCGGGCATCGTCCCCTGGCAGAAAACGATCAGGTCGGATTCCGGCAAACCGAAGCGGTCATGAGCCTCAAGGAACTCGACGGTTTCCCGCCGCGTGGCCGGGCTGGTCATCAGGTAGAGCGGAATCGCAACCTCGTGCCGTCGGCCGACGGCCACGAGCTTCTCGATCAGAATCTGAAACAACGAGGCGCTGGAAACGGGGCCGATCGGGTACATTCCCTTAGGGCGGTCGAACCCCAGCCGGGTCCCCTGCCCGCCGGCCACCAACACCAATCCGACGCGGCCGGCCGCAAGGGCTTCACGACCGCGCTCGGCGGCTTCGTCGCCGGAATACGGATTCGGCCCGCGCAGTCGCACCGCCGGCGGAGCCTCGGCCCGAAGCGAGAGTGCGGCCCAATCTTCCGTCGTCCGCTGGGCGCGAAAGAGCCGCCCCAGCCGCTCGAAATCGACGCTCTGAATCTGCGCCGCCAGCTCCGCTTGCTCGCTAGGCGATAACCGTTCCCAGAAGGCCAAAAGGTGCTCCTGGCCGAACGGGTGCAGCAAAGCCCGCAGCGCCTCGTGGTTTGCGGCGGCGGTCTGAATGGTCGGGCGGGCGGTCATGCCAGGCATTTTGACATGAAACGCCCGGATCGTCGAGTGCGGTAACGGCGTCGCTGGCGGCTTACTTGGCGGTGACCTTGCCGGAAGCCTTCTTGGCATCAGCCTTTTCGGGCGCAACTGCCTTTACGGGCGTCTTGCCGGTCTTGGCAGGGGCCTTCTCGGTCTTGGAAGCGGCCGGCGCCTCGTCGGTGTCGGCATCGTCGACGTCTTCGTCGGAGTCGTCGGCATCGGGGGCAGCCTTCTCTTCGGCCAGGCGCTTGTAGTACCGCTCCAGAATCTTTTGATAGTGGGCGGGGAAGCCTTCGGTCATCGATTGCATGATCTTGTCGCGCTGGTGCGCGGGCAACTCGGCCCAATTCTTGCCGGTCTGCCGCGCGGCGTGCAGGTCGCCGATTCCGCCCGGCCCGCTACGAATGCCCGACACTTGGGCGGGTTTGTTGGGGTTCGTATTCACCGAGCCGCCACGGCACTGCTCGCACTCCTTTTCCAGCTTGGCGATGAGCTCGTCAAGTTTGCCGACGATCCCCTCCTGCGCTTCCTGGGTCGGGTCCTTGCCGGTGTTCAAGCCCGACAAGTCGACGACCACCTCTTCCATCGCCAGCGCGAGCTCGCCGATGGGGTCGAGCGCCTCATCCTCTTCATCCTGGGCTTGCGCCCACGACGCGCACAAGAAACTGACGGACAGGGCGATCGCAAAACTGACAATGAAACGCTTCACGGCATGGCTCCTTGTAATTCTTCACCGCGTTCTTCCGAAAGTCGTTGCGTGGCGTCGCGCACATGATCCTGCTGATCGGCCACTTCCTCGATTTGTCGCTTGATACTGGCTGAAAGCGCGTCGGCGTCGACCGCGGGACGCACCCTGTCGACGTCGACCGTGCGCCGGTTGGTACGGACCTGCAACAACCGGATCAGCTTCAATTCGGCGATCAGCCGGTTCAGCTCTCGTTCGCGATTGCGCTGGCCTTTTTGTCCCTTGCGGTTCGACATCTTGCTGGAGGGCATCTGCTTCATCGCCGCCAGCAACGATTCCAGGTCGGCTTCGATCTGCCGTTCGGCCTCGACCGTCGGTTCCGAGCCGTCGCCGTCGGCCAGCATGGCCCGCACGTCGCTCATCGCGTCGCGCACGACCAAGAGCGCGGCGGGAAGCGCGATGCCGAACTCGGTTTCCTCGACGAGCGTGATCAGTTCATTCGCGACATCGACGATGCGCCCTTCGCTCTTGGCTAGGCCGACCAGCGACGTGAGTGCGTTGCGCGAGCCCGACGCGGCCTTGGGTCCCAAAAGCTGGGTCGATTCGCGGACGGCGATTTGCCGCTCAAGCATCAGCTTCAGGCCTTCGAGCACCCTCCGCTTGACCTCCGCCCGGAGTTGTTCGAGCAGCTTCTCGGCTTCTTCTTCCAACTGCTCTTTGGCGTACTTGAGCGAGTCTTCAGCCTCTTTCTGCTGGCCACTGGCCGAATCGGCATTTCGGTCGCCAAGCTGCTTTTCGGCGTTGCTCATGCTTCCGTCGGCACGCACCAACTCGCCCAGGGCGCCTGCGCCGGTTTCGCCCAGGTCGCGGACCATCGAGGTGATTCCGTCGTTCAGTTTGCGGTTCTGGTTCTGGTCGCGCTTCATGCGATTGAAATCGGCCTCGGCCAGCTCCTTGGCGAGCTTCCGCACCTGCTCATCGGTCGCTTCGCGCTCGCGCTGAAGCGCGGCGAGGGCTTCCTTCTGAACGGGAAGCGCGGCCGAGGCTTCCTTCGCGGCGAGTTTCTCGCTCGCCTGGCCCATCTTCGCCTCGGCCTCGGCCAGGTTGGACGATTCGATGGACGATTCGTTGGACGATTCGCCGGGCGACCCCTTGCCGGCCTTGGCCTGTTCTTCGGCCAGCACTTTGGTGCCGGCCCGCGTGCCTTCCTGCTCCTCGGCCAATTTGCCGACGGCTTGCTGGTCGTCAGCGGAAAGCTCTTTGATCTCGGCGAGCTTGCCGCCTTGCTCGATGTGCGCCTGTTCGCGTCGGATCAACTCGTCGAGCGTGGCACGTTTCTTTCGCAGCCCTTCGAGCTCCTTTTCCTTTTCGGCCGTTTCCGCGGACAAGGTCCGCTCGCGGTCTTCCTCCTGGATCGCCTTGTCGAGTTGGCGGAGGATTTCGCGGATCGCGCGGAGCTTTTCCAGTTGCATCTGGAAGTCGAGATCGGTGGAGAGCAACAGGTCGTGTAAGCGTTGTAGCTTGCCAAGCAGCACCTTTTCTTCGACGGCGGCTTCGTCGAGGCTCATTTTGGCCAGGTGCTTCTGGGCCTCCTTCATCTGGTGCAGGATCAACTCCTCACGCGCGAACTTGAGGCCCAGCATCAGCCGCGACGAGTTTTCGGGTTCGAGCGCCTTGAGGGCTTCGGAAAGGCGGAACATACGTTCTTCGAGCTCGGTCATTTCCGCGGCGACTTTTTCCTGACGGAAGCTCAAGACGTCAGCCAGGCTGACCGCGTCGGTCTTGGCGTCGGTGGCCGGCTTGTCGCCCTTCGCGGCAGGCCTGTCACTTTTTACAGGAGGTGACGTGTCGGCGACGTCCTGGCCCAGGGCAATCGCCGAGCCCGCGAAAAATAATGCCAAGGCAAACGCGGCCGCGCTGGGTTTGCCAAACGGGACGTATCGATGACTCGACATCAGACCCTCCCTACCAAATCACTAGCGGACCAGATCATAAATCGCCGGGCGCTTATTTGGATTGCCAAGCAGACATGCAATCCGCCTACTGTAAGGTTTATCGACACCGTTTGTCAAGGAAACACGGCACCGGACTTTAAATCGGCGGAAAACCCAGGAAAAGGGGCGGGCGCGTCTTCCACGAACGGTGATTGGCAGCGATCGACATTGGCCGTTCAATAAATGATCGCGGCCGCAGTCAACCGGAATTCTGGGTGAGATCCGCCAGGCGCTTCTCAAAGTCCTCTCGATCCGCCGACGCAATCGCCGCGGCAAGTAGCGGTGTACTGGTTTGATGAGCTTGATGGAGGACAGCATGGGCAATCGCGACTGCCTCTAATAGTCGGGTGTCCGCCTCGGCGACATACCCCTTCTCGCTGCGCTCCTTGTTCCCAAACACCCAGCGGCGCAGACGCACAGCGCCTTCCCACGGGCCTTCGACCGACGTCCTGCGGTTTTCACTCCAGAGTTGAAAGGCGGAGAATCCCTTTTCTCCGTCCGTCTGGACCGCCTCAAAAAGATGGCGGGACCATAGTTCCAACAGCCCGCCAACCAGCCCGCAGCCGCTCACTTCGCACTTGGGAGGGCATTCGCGATCGAAAGTGTCACGGTGCCAGACTTCCCAGGCCAATTCAGGGGCCGGGTCAAAGGCATGCCTTGTAACGGTCGGCATAGGGTTCTCCCGACGGTCCTAACGGATTGCAACTCGACAAATATAGCTCGCCGGCCGAGGAATGGCTGAATGGTCGCGTCAGACCCGTCCGACGACGGTACGACGTAGCCAGAATTCGATCCGCCCCAGTAATTCCGAATGCACGCCGGTGTAGAAGTGGTCCGCTCCGGTGATCACGGCGATTTGGAGTCTCGCGCCGCGGCGGGCATATTGCTCCAACCGTTCCGGCAGCCCGGCGAAGGCCGGGTTCTGCCGCAACTCGATCGTGCCGAACGTGAAAAGCGATGGCACTTCAAGCTGATCGACGTATTTCAGCAGGTTGTACCGCTCGGCCGGGCCGTACTTGTCGACATAGCCCGCCGCCGTAACCAGGTAGGGAAGAGGAAAACCGACGGACATCAGCGTATCGGCGAGGCCTTCGCCGACGTGGACTTCGGCGGCGGCGAGCTCTTGTTGGAACAGGACGGCGTCTTGCGATTTCAGAAAGTGGCCGTGCGACAACCGTGGCGGCGAAATGGCAATCAGCGCGGCGACGGCCGGCGGCGATTCCTGCGCCAGACTGTAAACGGCTTTGACCGCGCCCAGGCTGTGGCCGACGACGGCGATCCGGCCATATCCGCGTTTGGTAAGCAGCGCGATCCAGGCGGCGAGGTCGAAACGGCACTGGTCGACCACCTCGTACGCGGCCCCGAACATCCGCCGGCCGGCGGTGGTCGAAGCCGCGTAGGCCAGGTCATGCCCGCGCGTGTTCACGGCCAGTGCGGCGGCGCCCCATTCGAGACAACGGGGGATGAACGAGGCGAAGAGCGACGAACCGTAGAAGTTGCCCCCCGTGCCGTGCAAGAGCAGGAAGGCGTCAATGCCCAACTCCGGCGGCTGGTCATGTGCCGCCTTCGCGTGCAACGCGCCATCGAGCCGTAGTCCGTCGGAGGTGGTGACGTGGATGAGCTCGGCGTTCAACGGGTGGTTCCTCGTTCCAGGAGTTGCAGTCTATGAATTCGAGCGCGCTGATTGCCAACTTGGTGGTCCGAACCACCAGTTTAGCACACCATTGCTCGATCCCTGGTAAGATATGCGATACGTCTCATCGGCTGTGGGTCCGTCGCAATCGACATGCCGGAATTGCCGGGAGCGGCTTCGGGAGATTATAATAGCCACGGCGAGTTTTGCCGAATTCGACATACAGATCTTGGGAAACAGCATGCCATGACCTATCAAGGTAAAGTTCAAGCTGGTGTCGTGGTGCTAACGGACGGCGTCACCTTGCCCGAGGGAACTGAGGTAACTGTCGAGCCGTGTCCGGCGACCGCGACTTCATCCGCGGCGCAACCGCAGCCCACCATCTGGGAAAAGATGGCCGACCTCGCGCGGTGGGTTGAGACGCAACCTTGCGACCTGCCGGAAGACCTCGCCATCAACCACGATCATTAC
>DATLQY010000758.1:0-4190 GCA_035534975.1 Pirellulales bacterium | reverse complement strand
TTGACGGCGGGGCGCGCCGATGATCTTTCTGTGCCGTCGGCTCGCCACCTGCCCGACGAGGTTGACGAACGACTGGCCCATCGATTGGCGATCATTCTCGACGGCCGTGTCAATTCGGCTCCTTTCATCCGCAGCCGGATCGACGACCGAGCACAAATCAGCGGGCATTTCACAGAACAGGAAGCCACACGGTTGGCCGACGTGCTCATGGCCGGGGAGCTTCCTGTTGCGGTGCGAAAGGTAGGCGAAAGCGCCTCCGCACCGTAACCGTCTTCCGGACGGTTGCGATACGATTTCACCGCCACTACGGAGTCGGTCCCAAGTTCGTTATGAATTCGATACCATCATCCGACATTCGTGTCATTCGTGCAATTCGTGGACCTTCTCGTGGCTGAACTCGCAAGAGGTCAGAGGGCTACGCGGAGCTCGTCCACGAATCAAACGAATAACACGAATAGAAGTCGGAGAACGCCGCCCGGCCCTCGTTCTACCGCGCGCCGTCCCGGCTGCGAGCGGCAGGCGGGACACATGCAACACAATTCCGTCAAACTAGGAGCACGGCGTCACGGATATCCAATATTCCATCTCCGAGTCGTCGCTGTCGACACAGAAACGCCGATCGTACAGTTCCACGTCGGCGATCTCGGCATGACGGTACGGAGATTGGGGCAACCAAACGCGATAGATGTCGTGAACGGTCTTGCCGATGTTCCTAATCGGTCCGCGATGAATGAAGACCGCGAACGTGCCGGCCGCAACCGCGCGGGAGACCATGCCTTCGGGAATTTCGGCCGCCTCGCTCACCGGAACTCCGGCCAGGTACTGCAGCTCGTGCGGGTGTGTCCTTTCCGCCTCGGGCTTGCCATAGATGACGCCGTACATTTCATCGCCGATTCTGTCGGCAACCTGGTTGATCCGTTGAAAGAACTTGTCCCAAAGTGGGCCAATGACCTTGAAGTTCGTCGCATCGGGCGAGAGCGCGTGAATGAACGCCGCCTCGAAGCCAACGGCTGTGAAACCCGGTTTATCGACGATTCGCGGCGGTGACATGCCACAAACTCCTTGTGAGGCCGGGGTTGTCACTTGAATTCCGGGATCGACACGGGCAACCCGACTCGCATGAAGAACCGCGCGAACGCCTGTGAAAAATGCTCGACGAACGGCGATTGCAATCGCCATCGATCGCCGAGCAATTCGGCATGTCGACACAGGTAAGCAGTCGGAAGACTGAATATCTGGCGAAAGTCGACGACCGACGCCTCACGGTTAATCTGTGGGGTCACAGGGGACGCCAAGAGGTGTAGTCCTTCGACTCGCCCCTTGCGCACCAGCTCCCAAACGCCCTTTCTCTTGAAATCAGGGCTGGTGTGCTCGAACCGTTCGAGCCGCGAAATGGGGCAGAGCGCCACGAGGGGTGTCTTGGCGTTCGCGAGATCGCAACTCTGTGTGATCACGATCAGGTCCCGCACCTCGACGGTGACCTCGATTTCTCCGTCCGCTTCGCGTTCACCAAAGTCGGCGGCGACCAGGGGCACTTGGCAGGCGCGCAGTAAGTCGCCTTGCAACAAATCGTTTCCACGATGGTTGAGCCAAACCTCGGTCATCGAGACTCGTCATTCATCGTGTACGGTAGCGGCTCTCCACTGATCACAGCACGAACTCTGGCGCGGAGCTTGTAACTGTAGTCCGGCGGCAATGGCCGATAGCCATCGAGTTGTTCAGAGTCGACATGTTCGTCCTCGGCGCGCATTCCGGGGCGCGCTTCGACTTGTACGTCGATCAGGGCCTCGGACATCGGGGCGCTTGGGTAATGGCTTGGCTCAGTCATCTCTGGAATTCTACCGCCGTTCTCGTCCCCGTGCCAGTGGACTGGCGTGGGCCGTCGTTCCCTTTCGCCCGCCTACTTCCCACTGCCCGCGGCCTTCGTTTCCCCGGCCGCCAGCGCAGCCATGGCCCAACTGGTGGCTGGTACCGATATGAACTGGCTTTCGTCGTGCGGGTCGCCGTTGTCGAAGTATTCCTGGATGGGCTTGGATCGCGTCTTGACGAACCACGAGCCGTCTTCGCATTGAGTTCGCAGCAGGAATTCAACGCCGCGCCGGTAGGCCGGCTCAGCAGGCGAGAGACCGGTCGCTTGCAGGACATAGAGCGTCTGTCCCGTGGCGTAAGCGTCGCTGGCCATGTCATCGAGCTGTCCCCAGCCGCCGTCTTCGCGTTGCACCGCCAACACGCTCTCGCGAACGGCCTTTCGCTCAACGTCGCCGCCACCCTCGTCGCCACCCAGCAAGTCGATGCCCCATAACCGGGCAACTTTGTCCTCCTGGCTTTCCAACTTCGCTTGGGCCAGCCAGGCCTGCGCCTTGGAGACCGCCGCCTCGACCTCGGCCCGCTGGGTCTCGGCGGCGTGCTGCCGCATGCCGTAGGCGGCCAACACGGTACATGTCACGTTCGAGTCTTCCAGCGGCGGCCGGCTCATTTGCCGCGCCCAGTGTCCTTCGGCATTTTGAGTCTTGAGCAGGTACGCGACCATCGCCTCGGTCGTTTCGTCGGGCTTGTGGCCGGAAAGCCGCAAGGCCCACAGGCCATAGCCCACGGTCATTGCCCGCCCGCCGATCCCCTCTCCTTTGCGCAAGTTGTCGGTCGAACCGTGGAACGACTTACGCGTGAACTCGGCCTGTTCGGCCAGCAGCGCCGCATTCGTCTCCAGGCCTCGTCCCCGGCCGGCAACCATGGCCAGCATCGGCAACGTCTGGTGGTGACAGGAAAAGCATTCACGGTGAAAGGGGTACGATTCCGCCGCCGTTTCGACGATCGGCAATGCACGTTTCAATGCATCGAAGACGCGAGCCGATTCGATGGCCTGAACCGGTTCGTCGGCGCGTGCAGCGCAGCATAATAGCAAACCACCCAGGAATAGTATGACGCACGCGCGCGGCAGTGTATGCAAATGATGTGAGCCGCTCATTTTAGTCTCCATGGATTTTCCTGTTCCTTGTTTCGGCCGCTCTGCGGCCTCGCGGCGACCGAGCGCCGCTCGGGATGGGGACGCGGAGCGTCCGCGGAGCCGTTCCCACGCAGAGCGTGGGAACGAGTAACCGGTGGGCGGTGCCCACCCTACGATTTTAGGATCCACAAACTCTCCTCCGCCATGTTTCAAGTTGCTCGCGGCCCAGGCTGTTGTCGCGGACAATTTCCTGGCGCGCGACGCGGTTGCCGCCGGCGATCTTCACCTGCACGGTCAGCCGCCCATCGGCGGCGTAGCGGAACTCGACTTCGACGGGCGAGCGCGAGGGCAAGTTCGGCGGCAGGTCGCGGATCACGCAAGTGCCGATCGGTGTGCAGGCCTCGGGCGAGGGGCTTTCCCCCTCGACGATCCTGACCAGCACCGATTCCTGGCCGTCTTTCTGGGTTTTGAACACGCGCCGCGCCTTGACCGGTAGCGCCGTGTTGCGCGGGATCAGCACGGCGGTCCGTTTTCGCTGCGTCGCCGGATCGGTGCCGACGACCCCCAGGCTGTGCGAGTTGACGTTCCTAACCTTGAAAGCCGGCGCTCGTCCCTCGTGCTTGGCCAGCACCAGCCCAGCCTGCAACGCCGCGCCCTGGGCCACCGCCTCGTCGGCCGAGACCGAGACGTCCGGCTCCTTGCCCGATACCTGCCGTACCATGTCGACCACCATCGGCATCCGCGACGAGCCGCCCACCAGGAGCACTCGGTCGATGCTCCCCCAGTCGAGGTCGGCCGAACGAAGCACTTGCCGCGTAGTGAATTGGGTGCGGTCCAACAGGTCGCGGGTGATTTCCTGGAACTGCTCCCGCGTGATCTCGACCCTTAGCGATTCGCCCCTGAATTGGCAGGTGACCGAGGCTTTTTTCCGCGCCGACAACGCGCGCTTGGCGTCTTCGCACTCGCGCCACAGCGCGCCGGCCGTGCATGGATCGGTGCGCGGGTCGAATCGCGGGTCGTTCTGGTGCTGCTTGAGGAATTGCTCGCAGACGTGATCGACCAGCCGCTGGTCCCAGTCGCGGCCGCCGAGCTGGACGTCGCCGTCGGTGGCCAAGGCGGTGAACTCGGTGCCCTTGATCTCCATCAACGTCACGTCGAACGTGCCACCCCCCAGGTCGTAGACCAGCACTTTCTGTGGCGCGTGGGCCTCTCCCTTGGCGTTCAAGAAGCCTTGCTGGAAGCCGAA
>DATLQY010000757.1:0-32778 GCA_035534975.1 Pirellulales bacterium | reverse complement strand
CAGTGATCAGCAATGTGGTGTGACCCGCAAGGGCTTTGGCAAGGTAATGCAACGTGTGCGTTTTTCCGGTGCCCGGTGGCCCGTAGAACAAAATGCCTTTCTTGGTCGCTTGTCGGAATTTCGCCAGCTCCGGTCGCTGGCGAACGAATTGGATTACGTTTCGCTCCAGCAGATCCAGCGTCTTCCGGGGCAGGATGACCTGGTCCCGTTCCACGGTACGCAGCTTATGCACCTTGATCCCCGACGACCGCCCGGAGTAAGAGTGCTCGGCCCGTTCGAGCGAAAGAATCTTCCCTCGATAGGATTCGGCCTTGAGCACCGAGTCTTCGAGGTGCTTGAAGAACTCCTGGGTGATGCGCGTTCCTCCCGAAGTGTTCGCGGTGGCGATCTGAAACTGGATCCCGGTGACCTGTCCGTACTGGCCGACGGGAGCCAGCAGCACGACGTACTTGCTTTCGCCTTGCTGCAAGAACCAAAGGCCCTGAGTGAGGCACCTGACAGGCTCGTTGTCGCCGACATCAATTTCTTCGAACTCCGGCGGAACGGAAACCGCCGGATTGTGTTCACTGCCAACCAGGCAGCCGGCCAAAGTGGTGCCCTCGTGTGAATACTCCTGTCGCACGCCACAGAAATGGCAAATGGTCGTGTTTTCGCTGAACAAACCGTCGATGGCTCGTTGCAGGTCCGCGCGCACCCGGAAGGGGAACTGCCGCTGATGGATCGTGATGCTGCCGCTAGGCGTCGGATAAAAATGGGATTGGATCAAGCCGGAAATGTCCGTGCTGGTGCGCCAATCGGAATTCCTTCGACGAGGCCGCGTTCGGGCCGCGACCGCCGCCGCTCCGACCACCGCCCCGAGCAGCACCCAGGCGCCAATGGAAAGGAATTGATCCATCAATCGAACCTCGTCGCCATAATCGCCAGCCCGTTCTTGTGTTCGACACGCGCCCGAGCCGCCAGGTTCACATGCGGAGGAAACGTTCAATCCGCTCAGAGGCGGATGGGGGCGGTTCGCGCAATCGCGAGGTCTTACTTCACCCCGCTTGCAGTATAACGGCTGCACTCGACGAGGGTAATTGCCGCACATGACACGCAGAGTGTAGCGTGGGACACGACTGCGGAGCGGAAGCCGTCGGGAGTCGGCTGACAGAGCACTTGACTAGGCCAAAACTGCCTGCACGACCTGGCCGGCGACGTCGGTCAGCCGGAAGTCGCGCCCCTGGTAGCGGTACGTGAGCCGCTGGTGGTCGATCCCGAGCAGGTGCAGGATCGTGGCGTGGAAATCATGCACGTGGACCAGGTCCTTGACGGCGTTGTAGCCCAGCTCGTCGGTCTCACCGTAGGAGATGCCCCCTTTGATGCCGCCGCCGGCCATCCAAAGCGAAAAACCCTTGATGTGGTGGTCGCGGCCGTCCCCCTGGGCCATGGGCGTGCGGCCGAACTCGCCGCCCCAGATGACCAGCGTGTCGTCGAGCATGCCGCGCTGTTTGAGGTCCTGGATCAACGCTCCCGTGGCCTGATCGACCGCCTTGGCCGTGACCAGCATTCCGTTCTTGATGTTACCGTGATGGTCCCATTCGCGGTGGTAAAGTTGAATGAAACGCACGCCCCGCTCGGCCAACCGCCGGGCAAGGAGGCAGTTCGAGGCGAACGAGCCGTCGCCTCCCGGCGCACCATAGAGATCCAGAATGCCCTTGGGCTCGCCCGAAATATCCATCAGCTCCGGCACACTGGCCTGCATCTTGAATGCCATCTCGTACTGTGCCACGCGCGTCGCGATCTCGGGGTCGTCGGCCGTTGCGCCGTGCAGTTGGTTCAGCGAGTTGACCGCGCCCACAACGTCATTCTGCTGCTGGGCGTTCACGCCGCGAGGGCTGCCGACGTAAAGCACCGGGTCGCCCTTCGAGTGGAACTCGACCCCCTGAAACCGGCTGGGCAAAAACCCGCTGTGCCACTGCCTCGCCGCGATGGGCTGCGCCTGGCCGCCCGTACCGACCGAGGTGAGCACGACGAAGCCCGGCAGGTTGTCGCAGTCGCTGCCAAGCCCGTACAACAGCCATGAACCCATCGCCGGCCGGCCCGAGATCGTCGTGCCCGTGTTCATGAACGTGTGGGCCGGGTCGTGATTGATGGCCTCGGTGCGCATCGATCGGATGATGCACAGGTCGTCGGCGACCGAACCGATGTGCGGGAAGATCTCACAAATCTCCTGGCCGCTCTTGCCGAACTTCTTGAAAGGGTGTTGCGGGGCGAAGCAAGTGAGTTTTTGCCCTTGCAGTTGGGCGATGGGTTGTCCCCTGGTAAACGACTCGGGCATCGGCTGGCCGTGCAGTTCGGCCAGCTTGGGTTTGTAATCGAGGGTCTCCAGGTGCGTCGGACCGCCGGCCATACAAAGGAAGATCACCCGCTTCGCCTTAGGCGCGAAGTCCAGCGGATGGACGACGCCCCCGCTCGCCGCCGAAACGGCGTCCGGCGCCGCTTCGGCGAAACTGCCGCGTAGGACGGCCGCCATCGCGGCCGAGCCGATGCCCACGGCGGTTTGATTCAGGAACGCGCGCCGGAGCAGTTCATTTGTCATGGGTGTTATTTGTCAGTTGTCATTGGTCAATTGTCATTGGTCACGGGTCATTGGGCTGGTTCGGCCGCCGAACCAATGACAAGTGACCAATGACTAATATCTTGTAATCGTTTCATGCAGATTGAGGATTGTCCGCGCCACGCTTGTCCAGGCCGCCAGCTCGGCGGCCGCGGCGTCGGCTGGAGGTTTGGTTTCGCCGACTTCGAGCAGCTTGCCCGCCGCGTCGGGCGTCGCGGCGTATTGCTGGGCGTGTTTTTCATACAGGCCAACCAGGATCGCCACTTCGCCGGGCCTGGCTTCGCGACCCAACGCCTGCTTTAGCGCGAACGCCGCCCGTTCGGCCGGCGCGCCGGACACTTCGCGGATGATCCGCGCCGCGAAAACCCGTGCCGCTTCGACGTACGTCGGATCGTTCAACAGCACCAAGGCTTGCAGCGGCGTATTCGACCGCGGCCGCTCGGCGGTACACTCCTCGCGGCTGGGCGCGTCGAAGGCCAACAGGCTGGGGTGCAGGAACGTTCGCTGCCAATAGGTGTACAGCCCGCGGCGGTGCTGGCTCTCGCCGTGGTCGTTTTCCCATTCACGGATTGGGAAGTTGAGGTGCGCCCAGTAGCCGGCCGGCTGGTAGGGTTTCACGCTCGGGCCGCCAACTTTCTCCGACAACAGCCCGGCGATCGCCAGCGCGTTGTCGCGAACCATTTCAGCATCGAGCCGGAAGCGGTCCTGCCGCGTGAGCCATTGGTTCGTCGGGTCGCGCTCGCGAGTACCGGGCTGTGCGTCGGACGTCTGCCGGTAGGCGTTCGACGTGACCATCAGCTTGAGCATGTGCTTTACGTCCCAGCCGCTCTCGATGAACTCGACGGCCAGCCAATCGAGCAACTGCGGGTGCGTGGGCCAGGCGCCCTGCGTGCCGAAGTCTTCCAAAGTGCGCACGATACCGTGACCGAAACAGAGCTTCCAAAGCCGATTGACGAATACGCGGGCGACCAGCGGATTGTCGCGAGAGGTCAGCCAGGCGGCCAGATCGAGCCGTGTCGCCCGCCGCCCCTCGATGGACGGCTGCGGCAGGAAGGCCGGCACGGCCGGCTGCACGATTTCGCCCGAGTCGTCGAGCCAATTGCCGCGCGGCAGGATGCGAACCACCCGCGGCTCGACCGACATCGAAACCAAGGTCGTCGGCGCCGCGGCGACGATATCGTTGCGCCGCTTTTCAAGCGCGGCGAGCTTGTCGCGCGTCGGCTGCAGGAGCGGAGCGATGGTACGATAGTAGGCGGCCAGGGCCCGCTTTTGTTCGTCGTTTCGCGTTGCCGGCTCGATGGCCAGGATTTCGACGATGCTGGGCGGCGGTCCGCCCGCGCCAAGGGCGCGCACCGGCCGCGGCGAAGTGGTGGCCGAAAGACGGAGGCGGCCGATCGTGTGTTGGCTGCCGTAGTTCTGGTGCAGTTGCAAGGTCAAGGCCGCGGCATTGCCGTCGCCCAGGTCCGCGGCCGTTTCGAGCACCAGGTGGTTTGCCTGGCCGATTTGCGGAAGGACGCCCCAGCCCGTTTCCGGCTTGTCGTCGGCGGCGCCGGCGGCGGGAAAGTCGTTCTGCGAGTGCGAACCGGTCGCCGCCGACCATTTTACCGGCGCGTCGTTCAGCGTCGCCGAAACCTCGTGCAGCACGAAGTTGCCGTTGGCGGCCCGGCCCGGACCCTTGGCAGGGAGTGTGTCGTCAGGCAACACTTCCAAGCGAATCGCGGTCAGGCCCTTGAGCGTCGTCGATATGGTGAGCGTGTAGGTGTCGCGCTCGTTTCCGCCGGCCACGAGCAGCGAGCCGTCGTCGAGCGTCTTGAACGTCGCGCCGGCCGCCGATTGCATTGCGGAGACGGCCAGTGGAGTCCAAGTGACTTTTCGATCCTTGAGGTCGGTTTCCCATTGGGCCAGTGCGGCTTCGAGCTCCGGCGTTGGTCTTTCGAGCTCGGCCCGCAAGGGCGCGATCTGGGCATCGAGCCGGGCAATCTCGACGGTCTGCGTCTCGGTGGGCATCGCCGTCTGTTCCTGGCGACCGACGGCAACTTCTTTGACATCGGCGAAGAACGCCTCGAAGCCGTAGAAATCGCGTGTCGTGAACGGATCGAACTTGTGGTCGTGGCACTCGGCGCAGCCGAACGTCGCGCCCATGAAGATGCCCCCCGCGTTCCGCACCCGGTCGGCGGCGTACTTGGCGGTGTACTCCTTGGGCTGCGCGCCTCCCTCCTCGGTGGTCATCAGCAACCGGTTGAAGCCCGACGCGATCCGCTGCTCACTGGTCGCATTGGGAAGCAAGTCGCCGGCCAACTGCTCGGTGACGAAGCGGTCGAAAGGCTTGTTGGAATTGAAAACCGCGATGACGTAGTCGCGATAGAGCCAGATGTCGCGGTGGTTGTCGCTGTGATAACCGCCCGTGTCGCCATAACGGACGACATCGAGCCAATACTGGGCCAACCGCTCGCCGAAGTGGGGCGAGTCCAGAAACTTGTCGACCAGCTTGTCGTAGGCATCGCCACTCGTATCGGCCAGGAAAGCGTCGATCTCGGCCGGCTTCGGCGGCAGACCGGTCAGGTCGAACGACAGCCTGCGAATCAGCGTGCGGCGGTCCGCCTCGGGGGCGGGCACGAGCGCGTGCTCTTCCTGGCGGAGGGCGACGAACGCATCGAGCGGGCCGCGGACCCATGCCTGGTTCTTGACGGCGGGTAGCGCCGGTCGCTGGGGTTTGACGAATGCCCAATGCGCGTCGAACCTGGCCCCTTCGTCGATCCAGCGCCGCACTAGTTCGACCTCTTCCGGCGAAAGCGGCGGCTTTTTCGAGTCGACCGGAGGCATGCGGAACGCAGGATCTTCACTCGTCAGCCGTTCGACCAGCGTACTGGCCGCCGCGCTACCCGGCTTGATCGCCTCCTTGACCGCCTCGCCCCGGACGTGCAGCGCCAGGTCGCCCTTGCGTTGGCCGGCGTCCGGACCGTGGCAGGCATAGCAGCGGTCTGAAAGCAACGGCTTGATCTGCCGGCTGTAATCGACCGGTGGTTTTGCCGGGGCGGCTGGATCGTCGGCTCGCGCGGAAGCACCCGCGACGAAACATGCAATGACACAACAACAGGCGATTCGGCGGCAGAGCATGGGAGTGGAAGAAGGCGGGTTGGGGGCGTGCGGGGACAAACTCAAGTTTAGGCGGGGAGTGCGGCGGTCGCAAGCGGCTTTCGGCGGTCGCGACCATCGGCGCTGTTGCTCCTGGGTCGTTGACGACCTAGAATATCGTAAGGCCCTTACCTTCTACTTCCGTGGCGGGTCGATCACGATGCGGAATAGCGCAATGCATGGCGGAATCTGCTGGCTGCTGTCGGGGTTGCTGACGGCAAGCAACGGCTTGCCGTTGGTGCTCGAGCATGCGCACCCGGTGGGCCAGAACTTGCAGCACGATTTCAATCGAGGCATGGCGGAACTACCGGCGAATGGGCTGCCCGGCGGCACACGATCGTCGCGGCCGCGAGGGTGTGAATGCTCCGCGGCGGTGTTAGCCGTGACACCACACATCCACCTCGTCTGGTTCGGGTTCGAATTCACTTTGCTGGCCCCTGACGGCGCGGGGCCCGAGCAGGATCAATCAACGTCAGCCTGCGGCTCGTTTGCGCGCATGGCGGACAATCGCCCGCTCGACAACGGGCGCCTGCTCGACCGTGGATCGTCGGCTTTCACTCCGCCTGCGATCAACGAACGAGCGATCACTAGCGGCCTGGTGGCGCCCCCGGCACGCCGCGCCGCGCGCGACGTCGCTTCGCTTCCCTTGTGTGATACCGCGCGCCACGAGCGCTCGGGCGTTCAATTGATTTGACGCCGGCCGCGAGTTGGGTGTACCCCTTCGGTTCGTTCGCCGAGGATCTCCGTTTGCCGCCCGCTATAGCGGGTGGTTACGAGGCCAAAGGCACCCCTTGTTTCAGCCGGCTTTAGCCGGCTGGGGAAATCTGTCACGGTCGGGCGGTCGAGCAATGCCAACTTCGCTTTCAGCATGGATCCGGGCGGTCGCGCTCGTCACGTGCGTGGCCCTTGTCAGCGGGTGCGGACCAGCCGCACCGGCGGCGTCCGGTGTACCGTCGCAGCCTACCACGGAAGCCAACGGGAAAGATGTGCCGATCACCGATGCCGATGTGAAGATGCCCGAGGGTTATGCCGAAGCCGTCGAGCGGATCGACGGTTACTGCGAAACGGTGCGCAAGGCGATCGAGGACGGCCATCCTCACGGAGCGCACCGGGCGCTCGACGAAATGGACATCGTGCTCAACCGCCTTCCCGAAATTGCCCGCGACGGCGGCGTTCCTAAACGGCATTGGGAGCAAGTCGTCGTGGCGGGCGAGGAAATCCGCGACCTGTTGAACGAAATCCACGCCGCGATCGACGACAACCGCGCGCCCGATTACGCCGCCGTCGCCAACCGCGTCGACGCGGCACTCGCCAGCCTGGCGGAAGTGTCGCGGAAGACGACCGACTAACCCAAACCCTATTTCACGCGGCCTAAAACGAGACATTCCGCGAGTACCAATATGAACCAGCCAATGAATCCGCAATCCGCAATCCGCCATCCGCAATGGGTCGTGGTGCTGCTTTCCGGTCTGCTTTCTCACCCCACGGCGCTCTTCGCTCACGGCGACCACGAGGCCCTGCCCGCCAAGGGCGCGGCGGTCCACGGCGACCAGTTGTTTCTCTCTCCCTCGGCACAAAAGGCCCTGGGCGTCAAGTTGGTCAAAGTCACGCTTTCCGAGTGGGAAAGGACGATCGGCGTCAACGCGGTGGTCGACTTGCCGTGTGGAAACCACGCCTACACCTCAACCTTGGTGGCAGGGCGGATCGAGCGAATTCTGGCACGAGCGGGCGACTCGGTCGAGGCGGGGCAGGAGCTGGCGCGGGTCGAAAGCATGGATCTGGAATCGTTGCGAGCGGCCCTGTTGGCCGCCGAGATCGATCTGAAGTACGCCGAACAATTGCTCGCCCAAACGCAGACGATCGCCGCGAGCGGAGGGGCGGCCCAAAAAGACGTGTTCGCGGCGCAGTCCAAGTGTTCACAGGCCAAAGCGCTGTTCCAGATCACCCGGCTCAAATTGCGTTCCGTGGGACTGACGACCGCGGCCATCGAGGGAATCCTGGCCGGCGATCCACGAGCCCACACCCTTCCGATCACCAGTCCGATCGGCGGCGAGGTTTCGCTCGACGATGTCCGCGTGGGTCAGGCCGTCGAGCCGCTCGACCAACTGTTCCAGGTCGTCGATCGCTCGACCGTGATGGTCGTGGGCCATGTTCTGGAGTCCGACGCCGGGAGGGTGCGTACCGGAATGCCGGTCACGATCACGCTGGCGGCGATGGGCGATCGCGAGTTCACGGGCCACATCGATCACGTCGGCCTGAAGGTCGACGGCGCCCAGCGTACCGTGCTGGTGCGGATGCACATGCAAAACCCGGGCGGACTGTTGCGGCCCGGCATGTTCGGCCGGATGCGGATTCAAATCGAGCGCCGCGATGAATGCGTGCTTTGTCCCAGCGAAGCGCTTTTCGAATTCGAAGGCGAAACCTGCGCCTTGCTGCGGCAGGGGCCCGGCAAGTTCGTCCGCCGTGGCGTCACCGTTGGGGGACTGGGCCGCCAGTGGACCGAAATTATCGACGGACTCTTTCCCGGGCAGCGAGTCGTGACGGTCGGTCGGCACGAGTTGGCGGCCCTGTTTGCAAAGGAGACCCAGCACGGTAAGGAGACGGAATCGGACGGCTCGCGACTTGTAGTGAGCACACCGGCGCCGAACTCCACTGCGCCGAACGCCAAAGCGCGGAATGCCGCGGCGCGGAATGCCGTTCGGACCGCGGGGTACGAAAAGAACCAAGGACGTAGCGTCGTCGTCCAAGGACGGGTCGTCATGCCGACCGAACGCAAGCGGTTCGCGACTTCGGCGGTCGAGGGACGTATCGAGCAGTTGCTCGTCGAGCGCGGCGACCGGGTCCGGGGCGGTCAAGTTCTGGCCACGATCGACAGCCTCCAATTGCGGAACCTCGAATTCGACCTGCTCGCCGCGCGGGCGAAACTGGCCCTGAACGAGCGATCTCTCGATCGTTTGCAAGGACTCGATCTCAAGGTTGCCAAGACATCCATCTGGCAACTCCAGGCCGAGCGCGGCACGCTTGAATCCAACGCACGGAGCATCGGCGATAAGCTGCGGCTGGTCGGGCTGGCCACGAGCGAGATCAACCAGATCGAGCAGTTGGAACTCTCGAATGAGTTGGGCGTCTCGACGGGGTTGGGCCTCGCGACCAGTGCTCACGACAAAATCGCCATGACCTTAGCGGTGCGCGCGCCGGCCGACGGCTGGGTCGTCGATTTCGAGCTGGGGCTGGGGCAGGTCGTGCGCCCCGCGGACCACCTGTTTGAGATTCAGGACCTGTCCACGGTTTGGGTCCAGGCCCACGTTTTCGAGCGCGACGCGGCTCGAGTCAGTCTCGGACAGGGGGTCGAAGTGACTGTGGCCGCAGAGCCCGGCCTGGTGGCCAGAGGCAGGATCGACCGCATCAGCCCCGTACTCGACGGACACGACCGTCTACTGGCCGTCTGGACCGAATTGGACAACTCCGAGTTGCGGCTCAAGGAGGGGATGCTGGCGAGGGTCGAGATCGCAGTGGATGCAGCGGAGGGAGCGGCAGAGAAGACGCGGAGATGGGGAGACGGGGGGACGCGGAGTTTCGAGTAGTGGAATTCGTGGGAATTCCGAGCCTCGCGGAAAATCGGAACTCTTACGAGTTCCGCTACATTTGACTTTCATCCTTCATCCTTGCGTCCTTCGAAAATGTTCAACCAACTCATCGCCTTCTCGCTGCGCAACCGGTTATTGGTGCTGGTGGCCGCCGTCGCGCTGTTGCTCTACGGTGGCTATCAGGCGACGCAACTGCCGATCGACGTCTTTCCCGACCTCAACCGTCCGACCGTGACGATCATGACCGAGTGCCACGGCCTGGCGCCGGAGGAGGTCGAAACGCTGGTGACCTTCCCGATCGAGTCCGTCATCAACGGCGCCACGGGGGTCGAACGAGTCCGCTCGGCATCGGCCATCGGCCTGTCGATCGTGTGGGTCGAGTTCGACTGGGGAAGCGACATCTTCACCGACCGCCAGATCGTGCTCGAAAAGCTGCAGCTCGCCCAGGCGCGGCTCCCCGCCGACGTCACGCCGCTGATGACCCCCATCAGCTCGATCATGGGCGAAATCATGCTGGTCGGCCTGCGCTCGACGGGCAAGACGACACCGATGGAGCTTCGCACGCTGGCTGATTGGGTCGTCCGCCCAAGGCTCTTGGCCCTGCACGGTATCGCCCAAGTGGCCGTGATGGGAGGCGAGTTCAAACAATACCAGGTACTCACCTCGCCCGAACGGCTGGCTGAATACGACGTGACGCTCGACGAGCTGACACGGGCCGTCGAGAAGTCGAATGCCGTCACGGGCGGCGGCTTCCTGCTTGCCCGCGACCGCGAATCGCTGATCCGCATCGTGGGCCGGGCCGTCAGCCTCGAAGACCTGGAAAACACGGTCGTCCACCAGGGACCGCCCGTCGCCGTCACCGTGCGGCAGGTGGCCGAGGTTCGCTTCGGCGGGCCCGTGGCGCGGGGCGCCGGCAGCATCCGCGGCGAGCCGGCGGTGATCATGACCGTCCAAAAACAGCCCGGCGCCGACACGCTAACGCTCGACGCGCTGATCGAGGAAACCGTCAAGGATATGCGGGCCACTTTGCCCGACGACGTCGAATTGCAAACCGAACTTTTCAAGCAGGCCGATTTCATCCGCAACGCGGTCCGAAACGTCGAGGGGGCGATCCGTGACGGGGCCGTGTGGGTCGTGGTCGTGCTGTTCATCTTTCTCTGGAACTTCCGTACCAGCGCCATCACGCTGGCCGCCATTCCGCTGTCGATGGTCATCACGGCGCTCGTCTTCCGCTGGTTCGGCATCACGATCAACACGATGACGTTGGGCGGGCTGGCCGTGGCCATCGGCGAGCTGGTCGACGACTCGATCGTGGACGTCGAGAACATCTATCGCCGGCTCAAGGAAAACCGACAGCGCGCCCGGCCCGAACACCCGCTACGGGTGATCTACCAGGCTTCGGCCGAAGTCCGTAACAGCATCGTCTATGCCACGCTGATCGTCGTGCTGGTCGTGGTGCCGCTGTTTTCGCTTTCCGGCCTCGAAGGGCGAATGTTCGCGCCGCTGGGGCTGTCGTACTTGGTGACGCTCTTGGCTTCACTGGTCGTTTCGCTCACCGTGACGCCCGTCTTGGCGTCGTACCTGCTGCCGCAAGCCATGTTCCTGACAGCCGAGGGCGACCCGTTTCTGCTCCGCTGGCTGAAGCGGTTCGACGCGAGGCTGCTGCGCTTCACGCTACGGCACGCCTATGCGCTGTTGGCCGTCGTGGCCGTGTTAGTCGCGGTTTCGTCGACGACGATCGCCTGGATGGGGGGCGAATTCATGCCCGACTTCAACGAGGGGACCTTGACGATCGAAGCCACTGCCCCCGCCTCGACCAGCCTCGAGGAATCGGAGCGGCTCAGCGCGCGGGTGCAGGAATTGTTGCTGGAAGTGGACGAGGTCGTCGCCGTGTCGGGCCGTACCGGCCGGGCGGAGCTCGACGAGCACGCCGAAAACGTGAACCACACCGAGTTCGACGTCAGACTCGTCGAGCCGGAAGAGCGGAAACCCGGTTTCTGGCCCGCCGTGCTGCGCGCCGTTCCGGGCTTGCGGCGTTTCGGCGTCGAGCGCCGCGGCCGGCCGCGCGACGAGGTTCTGGCCGACATTCGCGACCGGATCACGGAAATGGCCGGCGTCGATTTCAACATCGGCCAGCCGATCTCGCACCGGCTCGACCACATCATGTCAGGGATTCGCGCCCAGATCGCCGTCAAGGTCTTCGGCCCCGACCTTGGCGTGCTGCGCGACAAGGCGCACCAGGTCGAAGCCCTAATGGCTGAAGTGCCGGGCATCGCCGACCTTTACGTCGAGCCACAGGTGGAAATCCCACAGGTGCGGGTGACGGTCTTGCGCGAGGCGGCGGTCCGTTACGGGCTGTCGCCGGCCGATGTGGCCGACGCGCTCGCAACGGCGTTGCAGGGGCGGACGGTTTCGCAGGTGCTCGAGGGTCAGCGGACGTTCGACCTGGTCGTTTGGTTCGACCCCTCGGCGCGGCACGACATCGACATCATCCGCTCGACGCCGTTAAGCACACCCTCTGGCGCTCGAATCGCGCTGGGAAGCGTCGCCGAGGTGGTCGCCACCAGCGGGCCCAATACGATCAACCGCGAAAAGATCGTCCGCCGGATCGTCGTGCAGGCCAATGTCGCCGGCCGCGACCTGGCGAGCACCGTGGGCGATATCCGCCGCGCGGTGACCGAAAAGATCGTGCCGACCCTTCCCACCGGGTACTTCGTCGAGTACGGCGGGCAATTCGAGGCCCAACAAAAGGCCAACCTGCGGCTCACCTTCCTGGCCGGATTGTCGTTGGCCGGCGTGTTCCTGCTGTTGTACCTCTGTCTCGAATCGTGGCGCGCCGCGCTGCAAGTGATGGTCAACATTCCGCTGGCGGCCATCGGTTCCGTCGTCGCGCTTCTGATCACGAACGTCCCCGCGGCCGAGGCGTTCGAGGGGGCGACGTGGTCGCAATGGCCGCGAATCTGGGTCGAGGCCACCAGTCTTTCGCTGGCCCACTGGGTCGGTTTCATCACGCTGGTCGGCATCGTGTGCCGCAACGGCATCATGATGATCTCGCACTACATCCATCTTATGCGGCACGAAGGGGAACAATTCGACGAGCGGATGATCGTTCGCGGCAGTCTCGAACGCCTCGCACCGGTGCTGATGACCGCCATGACCGCGATCATCGGCCTGGTTCCCTTGGCGCTCGGCGCCGGAGAGACGGGCAAGGAGATTCTCCATCCGCTGGCGATCGTCGTGATCGGCGGCCTGATCAGCTCGACGCTCCTGGACCAGATCGTCACGCCGGCCTTGTTCTACAAGTTCGGCCGCAAGGTGTACGAGCACGGCGTGGCGAAGGAGGCCATTGATCCGGCCGGGCCTTAGTTAGCACTATACTTCACGAGGCCGAAAATGAGGCCGGTCGCCAAGTTTTTTACGGTTTCGCCGTCCCAAGTTGCCAAACGAGCAGCACCGTCCCCAGCGCGATGCACCACCAGGCGAAGACGTTTAATCGGCCCGCTTTGAGCCAGCGCAGGAACAGCCGCAGCGCGACGACGCCGACCAGAAACGACACGGCCGCTCCCAAGGCCAGCCCGGCCGGGGTCGAAGCGGTCGTACGACCTTGTAACAGGTCGACGAGGGCCACCACGGCGGCTCCGGAGATGGCCGGAATCGCCAACAGGAACGAAAATGTGGCCGCATCGGCCCGCTTCAGGCCGACCGCCAGGCCGCCGGCGATCGTCGTGCCGCTACGAGAGATGCCAGGTAGCGGAGCGGCGGCCTGGCAAAGCCCGATCCAAAGGGCCTGGCGGTAGGTCAGCTCGATATAGTTAAGCTGTCCGCGGTCCTGGCTGCCGATCCAAAACAGCACAAGACCGTTCAACGGCAGCATGGCGCCGGTCAAGACTGGGTTGGTGAGCCAAACTTCGCAATACTTCTTGAGCAGCAGGCCGACGACCGCCGCGGGCAGCGTGCCGACCACCAGGAGGCCGATCACGCGGCGGTCGGTAACGACGATTCGCCAGATCTCGCGCCAATAGACCGCCAAAATGGCCACGAGCGTGCCGAGGTGAAGAATGATCGTTTCCAGGACGTCGTCGTGATCGAGGCTGGGACCGCCCGTCAACGCGAAGATCCGCCCGGCGACGACCAGGTGGCCGTCGGAGCTGATCGGCAGAAACTCGGTGATCCCCTGAACGATGCCCAGAACGACGATGCGGAGGTGATCCATAAGGCCCTTGGGGTCGGCGGAACGGAAACCTTCAAGTATAGCTCGGCGGATGAAGGAAGGATGAAGTCGGAAGGATGAAGGATGAAGACCATGGGGAATCCCTTGTTCCCATGCGCAGTGGCCGAAGAACCATTCGGGGCACCCGCGTGGGAATGCGAGGCGGTTTCATCCTTCCGCCTTCATCCTTCATCCTTGCTGAGACGGCTCTGCTCGATGACGAACTTCCTTTGGCCTGCGCCGGAGACGAAATTGACCGTGGCCGTCCTGCGCGGACCGCTCCCAGACAGCGCGACCACCTTGCCCAGGCCGTACTCAGGGTGCCGCACGAGCATTCCTTGTTTGTAGACGTCGGGCGCCAGGGCCGTGGCGCCGACTTGCCCGGCGGCCAACTCGGCCGCGGTGGTCAAGCGGGGCCTCGCCGCTGGGACTGGGGCGGGATTAGGGCCCTCGCGGCGAACCTCGCGAGGCTTCTCAGGAGACTCGTCGGAAGGCGTCCAAACCGGCTCGTCGTCGGTGTGCGGACCGAAGCCGTCGGCGCTTGCGGATTCGCCCGCGGCTTCAGTCCAGGCCGCCTCGTCGCGATCGATCTCTTCGAGAGGAAGGTCCCGTAGAAATTCGCTGGGCACGGCCATTTTTCGCTGGCCACGGAAGTCGCGATAGCGCGCCTGGCTGATGTGCAACTCCTCGCGGGCGCGCGTGATACCCACGAACAACAGCCGCCGTTCTTCCTCGATCTGCTCGGGCTCGGCCTGACTGCGCTCGTGGGGTATCAGACCCTGCTCGAAAGCGATGATGAACACGACCGGGAACTCGAGCCCTTTGGCAGCGTGCATCGTCATCAGCGTCACACGGTCCGAAGCGGCTTCCCAATCGTCGGTATCGTTGACCAGGCAGGTCTCTTCGAGGAACTCCTCGAGGCGCCCCTCGCCCGGCGCGCGCTCGTCGAATTGTCGAGCGGCCGTCAGCAGCTCCTCGATGTTGGCCAATCGCTCCTGGTCCTCCTGGCTTTGTGAGCATTGCAACGGGCGGCGATAGTCGGTCTCGTCGAGCACGTGGCCCACGATTTCCTCGACCGGGCGCCCGGCGACGAGCCGCAAACGATCGAAGATCGCGACGAATCGGGCAACGGCCACGGCGGCGCGCGCGGGCAATTCGGCGACCAGGCCGGCCTCGCGGGCCGCGGAAAGCATCGCCTGGCCGTGCGCGGCGGCGTGCGCCGTGAGTCGATCGAGCGTAGACTTTCCGATACCGCGGGCCGGACGGTTGACGACGCGAATAAAGGCCATGTCGTCGCGCGGGTTGTTCAAGAGCGTCAGGTAGCCGAGTACGTCCTTGATTTCCTGCCGTTGATAGAATTCCACACCCTGGACCATTTGGTAGGGGACGCCATGTTCGCGCAGGGCATGTTCGAGTTCGCGCGAGAGGGCGTTGACCCTGTAGAAGACGGCGAAGTCGCGAGGCCGCCGCCGGCCGGAGCGGACCTCGGCGGCGATCCGTTCGGCAATCGACTCGGCTTCCTCTCGCTGGCCGGCATGGACCACGAGCCGCACCGGCAGGCCCTCGTCGTTTTCGGTGTAAAGCTCCTTTTCCTTGCGCAGCACGTTGTGCGCGATCAGTCCGGCGGCCACGCGCAGGATGCGCCGCGTGCTGCGGTAGTTCCGCTCCAGCCGCACGACATGCACGTCGGGAAAATCGCTTTCGAAATCGAGGATGTTGCTCAGACTGGCACCCCGCCAACCGTAGATCGACTGGTCGGGGTCACCCGTAACGGCCAGGTTCGGGTGGTCGATCGACATCGCCCGCACGATCGTGTACTGGGCCAGGTTCGTGTCCTGGTATTCGTCGACCAGAATGTAGCGGTAACGTAGATCGAGCGTTTGCCTCAGCTCAGGGTTCTGCCGCAAGAGCAGGGCGACGTGCAACAGCAAGTCGTCGAAATCGACCGCGTTCGATCGCAGGAGCCGTTGCTGGTAGACCCGATAGACCTGCGCCACGATGTGACCCAATGGCTGTCCGCGCCGCGGCTGGTACTGGTCGTGGGGAATGAGGTTGTTCTTGGCCCAACTGATGGCCGCCGCCACCTGCTGCGGGGTGAAGTAATCGGGATCGAGGCCCAGCTCATCGATGGCGCGGCGCACGACGCCGAGGCCGTCGGCCGTGTCGTAGATGGTGTAGTTCTCCTCCAGGCCGGCCAGTGGCGCGAATTCCCGTAAGAGCCGCGCGCAGAAGCGGTGGAACGTGCCCATCCAGGTTCGCTGTCCCGGCGCGAGCTCCTCGACTCGGCTACGCATCTCGTCGGCAGCCTTATTGGTGAAGGTCAGGGCCAGGATCTGCCGCGCGGGGATGCCCTGGGCCAGCAAGTGCGCGATGCGGCGGGTGACGACGCGCGTCTTGCCGCTCCCCGGCCCGGCCAGGATCAAAAGCGGGCCGTCGACGTGTTGCACTGCCTCGCGTTGGGCAGGTGTGAGCGATGCGAGCAAAGGATCGTCCAACGGCTACGGGGATTTAGAACCGATCATAACGGATTACCGGCCTCATCGGGTATCCCACCCGCTTGGGCATGAGCTATGATGGTAGATGAGACCTTAGCGGCCCTGTGGGACTCTCGCGCGTGTCGAATATCAAACGGATACTGGTGACCGGCGGGGCGGGCTTCCTGGGCTCGCACCTTTGCCGCCGATTGGTCGACGCCGGCCACGACGTGATTTGCCTCGACAATTTCTTCACCAGCCAGAAGTCGAACGTCGACGCATTGTTGCCGCGGCCCAATTTCGAGCTGATCCGGCACGACATTACCCAGCCGATCTGGCTGGAAGTCGATGAAATCTACAATTTGGCTTGCCCGGCCGCCCCCGGCCATTACCAGTACAATCCCATCAAGACGATGAAGACCTCGGTGATCGGGGCGATCAACGTCCTGGGTATGGCCAAACGTTGCCGGGCGAAGGTGTTGCAAGCCTCGACCAGCGAGGTCTACGGCGATCCTGAGATCCATCCCCAGCCTGAATCCTACCGCGGCGCCGTGAATCCGATCGGCCCTCGGGCCTGCTACGACGAAGGGAAGCGGGCCGCCGAGACTCTGTTCTTCGATTACCACCGCATGAATCACGTGAACATCCGCGTGGTGCGGATCTTCAACACCTACGGGCCGGGCATGCACCCCTTCGACGGGCGCGTGGTCTCGAACTTCATCCAGCAGGCCATGCTGGGCAACGATCTCACGGTCTACGGCGACGGTAACCAGACTCGCAGCTTCTGCTACCGCGACGACCTGCTCGACGGTATGATCCGCATGATGGAAGGACCGGACGATTTCATCGGACCGGTGAACCTCGGAAATCCCGGCGAGTTTACGGTTCGCCAATTGGCCGAACTGGTGCTGCAACTGACCGGCTCGGAGTCTCGGCTCATTCATGGTCCGCTTCCGGCCGATGACCCGACACAACGCAAGCCCGACATCACCTTGGCCCGCCAGCGCCTCGGTTGGGAACCCAAAATCTCGCTCGCCGAGGGGCTGCTGCCGACCATCGATTGGTTCCGTTCGATCGACCTGGGAAGATACCGCCCACCGACGCCGAATTATTGATCTGGTCATGGGTCGGTGGTGATTGATGGGCCAGGTTGGTTCGGCCACCGCACTTTCATCCCAACCATTGACCACAGACCCATGAGCCATGACCAGGTCCGCATCCGCGAACTCGACGGCCTTCGCGCCCTGGCGGCCTTGGCCGTGGTGTTTTTCCACTACACCAGCCGGTACGACTCGCTGTTTGGTCATTCGACGCCTCTTTGGTTCTCTCTGCCGCGTGGCGATTTGGGCGTCGATTGCTTCTTCATGCTCAGCGGATACGTCATTTTGATGACACTCGACCGCACGGCAAGCGCCGGCGACTTCGTCGTTGGCCGTTTTGCAAGGTTATATCCAGCCTACTGGGCTGCCATGTTGGTTACGTTCGCCGTCGTGACCTGGGCCGGGCTGCCGGGCCATGAGGTGAGCCTGGGCGAAGCGGTCGTCAACGTCACGATGCTGCAGCAGTTGCTCGGCGCGCGGCACATCGATAGCGCGTACTGGTCGTTGCAAACCGAGCTCTTGTTCTACGGCGCGATGCTCGTCCTCGCCCGCACGGGCATGCTCAGCCCCTCGCGTTGGACGACGACGATGACCCTTTGGCTCTTGCTGGCCACGGCAGCCCGTACGGCGGCGGAGGCCCAGCCACTTGGGGTCAGCGGCCCGTTGCCCCTGGCCTTCGTGACCAAACTGCAAACCGTACTGAGCCTCAAGTACTTGCATCTTTTCGCCCTTGGTATTGCGCTTTACCGAACGGAGAATGCCGGACGAAGGTCGCCGACGGCGTTGCTCTTGGCGGCGTCGTGCGTGCTGGTTCAAGGGCGATTTGATTCGTGGACAGCCGCCGGAGTGGTCGCGCTGTTGGCGTTGATCGTGCGAGAGGCCGTCCGTGGCCGGCTGCCGTTCTTGGCGGCACGGCCTTTGGTCTACGTGGGTACGATTTCCTATCCGCTGTACTTGATCCATCAAAATGTCGGGTACGTCGCGATCCGGCACCTCGAGGCCGTTGGATTGAGCGACTCGGTCGCCGTCGCCACAGCGATCGGCGGATCGCTGCTATTGGGGGCCGGACTGTCCCATGCCGTCGAGCGGCCGGCCATGTCGGCCTTCCAAGGCTGTTATCGACAGGGGCGTGGGCGTTTGCCGGTCGCGAAATTCGTAAGAATTCCGAGGGGCCGTTAGCTCCACGTTTCCACCATTCTGGGTGGACGGCCGTCTTTTCTTGGCAGATTTTTGGGTGTTGGAGATTTTTTGGTGGACAGGCATTGGAAAGCGTGTTATGTTGTCGCACTGGGGTGTTATTCAATTTCTTCTTCCCTTAATGGACGGGGTGTTCCATGTTGCGAAAACTTGGTGTGTGTCGGCACGGTCGGCCGTGCCATGCTCGTCGGCGTGCGGGGTTTACGCTCGTCGAGTTGTTGGTGGTGATTGCCATCATTGGTATTCTAATTGCCCTGTTGTTGCCGGCCGTGCAGGCGGCGCGTGAAGCGGCGCGCCGTTCGCAATGCACGAACAACACGAAGCAGATCGTTCTCGGGTTCAACGAGTATGCGGACACGTACAAAATGTTCCCGGCGGATGCGCTGTGGGCAGGAAATGGTGTCGTTCCCATTGTCAATACGGGGACGGGCCTGCGCACTACCTGGTGTGTCGCGCTCTTTCCGTTCATCGAACAGAAGCCGCTGTACGATGCGATCAACAAGAGTACGTACGTCGGCCCCCAGGGTGGAATTGGGTCTGGAACAGCCGCGGTCGCTACGCCCGGCCAGCCATACAATGGCCAGGACGGCAGCAACCCAAATCGGTTGGGTCCCAATTACCAGGGCGATTTGATTGGCCAGGTGCTGCCGAACTTCCAATGTCCTTCCGACGGAGTGGTCTACAATATCTCCCAACTCGGTGGGTTTTCCTTCACGAACTATGCCGGTTCGATGGGCTGTTACTGGGGCCAGGCCGTGCAGCAGAATTCGTCGGGCGCGCCGTACATGAAGTTCAGCAGTAACCAAAGCCCTTCGACCCAGGGCGTCTTCGTGTGGAATCAACCCTGCCCCCTCGCGGCGATTCGGGACGGCCTATCCAACACGATCTGTGTGGCTGAAGTGACGTCCTGCGGCGCGGGGCAGCCACAGAGTAATAGCGTATTGTACACTTTCGATGCGCCCAATATTCTAACGCCGGTAGCTCCCACCTATAGCGCAGGGCAGATGGCGACAGCGCCTGTGTTCACGAATCCGGCCGTGAATCCCGGTCCCATGCCGCCGCTTTACTACAATGGTGCGCCTGGGACGGCACCGTATTTGCCTTACACTCCTTCGAACCTTGCGCCCGGCAGCAGCAAATCGCGTTCTGTTCTACAGGCCAGCGACAAAGCGACGCCCGTGCCGTGGGTATTCCGGTCGTTGATGGCCGCTCTATCGACGACCATGACGGGTGAGGCCCCCGGAACGACGACGGGTTGGGCGGTGTTCCCGAATTTCCTGGGCTTGGCCGCAGCGCCCGCCTTAGGTTCGCCAAACGTCGGATGGGACTGGGCGGTTACCACGACGGCGCCGTACGTTTACGGCTACCAGCCGTTATTCAATGGCATCTATGGGCCAAATTCCAATTGGCCCGGTGCCGACAGCAATCACCCCGGTGGGGTGATCGTCGGTTTCGGCGACGGGTCGGCCCGTACGGTTCAGACCAATATCGCCTTGTACATCTGGAACATGTTGAACACTCGCGCGGGGAATGAAGCGATCCCGTCGGACTTCTAATCGGGCGATCTGTCGGCACGCACCATCCGAACCGCGGTGACTTTCGGGTCGCCGCGGTTTTTTTGTTTTTGACGAGCGGCCAAAAAAACACGGCGACGACCCAACCAGCGGCAAGTAGGCCTACTCGTCAAGGCTTGAGTTCGAGCACGAATTCCCGGAACGCGGCGTCGAGTTGGGCCCATGATTGGTCGGAAAACACGCGCCCAACCACGTTCAGGCCTTGCGGATCGCTCGCCTGATGGGCACGCAGTTCAGAATAGAACTCGGCCAATACGTTCCGGCGGCGCGGGTTCTGATCGCTTTGCAAAAACAGGCAAAAGTACCTCGCGTATGCATAGTTCAGCCCAACCTCCGTTCCGCGAAAATCGTCGTCGCGGATCATGGCCTCCAGCGAGCGGAGCCGGCCGGCGCGAATCGTCGTTTGCAGCCCCGGCAGCCGCCAATTCACTTGCCCGTCGATTCCCGCTTCGTCGCGGTGAATGCGGCACTGCTCGTGAAGTGAAGCCAGGCCCTCATTGAACCAGTCGGGCACCGCGGGAAAGTCGAAGTCGATCAGCGCGTGGGTCAGCTCGTGGACCAATGTTCCGCCGCCCGTGCCGATGTTCAGTAAAAGCGCCCGTTCGTCGGGCTTGTAGTAGCCGTAGACCGAGATGCCTTTGTCGCCATAGAGCGATCTGGCCTGCCGGTCGTAGGCCGCACGGTCGGAAAACAAGAGCACGGTGATCGGCTCATTGGGCGAAGTATCGAAGTAACACGACGCCATCGCGCGGGCGGCCGGCGCGATCGTTTCCTCGTGCCAGTGGTCCAGTTCGTCAAGGTCGAGATCGCCCGCCAACACAAAGGGAGCGCGGACGATCGCATTGCAACCCTCGCCCAATCGTTCGGCGATTTCAGCGGCCGTTTCGCGACAGGCGGTCTCAAGTGACGGCCTGGAGACGGCTTCGTCGCGGGACGGCGTCGAGGCACGGTTTCCATCGTCGCTCGTGCCGTCCACCAATGTCACCGCGATTTCGCTCGAGGGAGTGCTTGCATCGCCGCCGCCGGTGGCCCTGCGCGAAAACGCGATCGCGCCCGCGGCGATCGGCAAGGTTCCCAGGAACAGAAGCAGCAGGGGCCGCTGGCTCAAAGGGTTGCTCTGCGAGAGGCGGTCGAAAAATGACTTCCGGTTCGGCCTGGTTTCTACTTCCACCATTGCTGCAAAACCTGCCAATACTCGACGACCGTGGTTGGGACGGAATAAATGGCGCCTCCCGTGATTGCAAAGAACGCCAGCCAGAGACAACCGTCCGTGAACAGAGACGGCGCCAGGCGTGGATCGGTCCTTCGAAAGCGAAGATAGATCGTAGCGGCCGTGATCACGGGAAGTGTGATTCCTTGCGCGACCCCGCCGAAGACGACCATCGCTTGCGGATTACCGAACACGAGGTACAAGGCCAAGGCGAGCACTGGATAAAACACGCAAAAGAACTGAATCCATCGCGCGCGCCGTTGCGCCTGTGGATAGTACACGAAGCCCGCCAGGCCCAAAAAGTCGGCCGTCAGACGACTATGGCCGGCCGAGGCGACGTAGAGCGTCTTGAACAGCACCACGCTCGCACCGATCAAGAACAGGGTCTTCGTCCATGGGTGGCCGAACGCCCGGACGTACATTTGGGCCAGATCCTCCATCAATCGCTCTTTTTGAGGATGGAGATCCGATCGGTGGAGTACCGTTGCTCCCATGACGTAGAAGGCAACCGTCGCCACGGTGAACACCAGCATGCTGACCCAGGCATCGAGGTACAGGACGCGCATCCAACCCTTGGCCCGCCGAGCCCATCCTTCGCCCGCCTCGCACTTTCCACTGTACCGGGCGTAGCCCTTTTCCAGGCACCAATAGGGGTACGAGTAGAGCTCGCTGGCGCCCACCCCCGTGATGCCGAAGGCGCTGAACGCGACGGTTACCGCGGTCGCGGGCATTGCGAACGAGAACCCGGCTTCGACGTCGCTTCCGCGAATTGGAAATCCCGAGAACGGCAGCGACGCGATGCAGACCACCGTGACCAAGGTAACGCTTGCGACCAGGAACGTCGTCAAGAGCTCGATGCGTCGATAGCCGCCGCTGAGCAACAAGATCACCGCGATAGCGGCGGCCACGACGGCCCAGGGGTCGGCCGGATGTTGTCGGACCAAATCACGCCAGGCCGGCGAAATTCCTTCGGCGACCGAGGCAACGGCCGCCGTCACCTGGGGAAACAGCAGGTGCATGGCCTGGCCAACTCCACCTAACATGCCGCCCAATTGAAACACCGTGGCAAACAACATGAAGAGCCACCACCAAACCAGCCAGTGCGTTCCAAACCGCGGGCCCGGCAAGTCATGCAAGGCGCCAAGGGTCGGCTTTCCCGACGAGATGGCGTAACGGCCGAGCTCGACCTGCACGAAGACCTTGATCACGCAACTGAACAAGATCAGCCAGAGCAAAAGGAACCCGTGATCGGCACCGAGCTTGGTAGTGACCAAGAGCTCGCCGGTCCCGATGATGCTGCCGGCCAGAATGATGCCGGGTCCGATTTGCTTCAACGCCCCCCACAGGCTCGCGGGCGGCTCGCGCAGGGCATCGACCGGCATGGCATACGGATCGAACGCGGTGGCTTGGCTCATGGCACGATTGGAACGCACCGCGCGGGCCATGTAAAGCCTCGGCTTCGTTTCATGCACGAATCACGGCGTGGCCGACGGCCGAAGCGACCCATTCCATTGACTCCGCGCCGGCCAGCCGACAACATATAACGCGTGCGGCGTACCCTGGACCTCGAAAGGGGCGGTCGTGAGTCATGCGATGCGATGAACGCTTTGACTTCGGAAAGAACTGGCAGCAATTCCTGAAGGTCGTCGACGAATCGCGAATTCAGGTGGCAGTGGATTCACTCCAAGCGGTGCTGGAAGTCACCGATCTTCGAGGCAAGTCTTTCGTCGATATCGGTTGCGGAAGCGGGCTCTTCAGCCTGGCGGCCCGCCGACTGGGGGCGTCAGTCCGTTCGTTCGATCATGACGCTCGGTCTGTGGCCTGTACGACGGAGCTCAAGTTCCGGTACCGCGCCGACGACGCGGGCTGGACGATCGACCATGCGTCCGTGCTGGACGCCAATTACCTTGACACGCTCGGGACGTTCGACGTGGTCTATTCGTGGGGCGTCCTTCATCACACCGGAGCGATGTGGGACGCCATCGAAAACGCATGCAGATTGGTTGCGAGCGACGGTCAACTCTGCATCTCGATTTACAACGACCAAGGCTTCTGGTCCCGAGGCTGGCGGCTCGTCAAACGCACCTATCAGCGCCTTCCGATCGTCCTGCGGCCCGCATTGGTGGCCGCCCTGGGAGCCACCATGTTTACACACCGAGCGACCACGACGCTCCTGGCCATGCTCCTGCGGCTGCTGACTTTACGCAACCCCTTGGTTCCGGCCATCAACTGGCTGCGGCAAAGCGGCCCGGTAAAGCAGCGAGGCATGCACGGGTGGTACGACCTGGTCGATTGGGTCGGTGGCTACCCGTTTGAGGTCGCAAAGCCCGAGACCGTGTTCAACTTCTGCCGACGTAGAGGCTTTACGCTCACCCACCTATCCACACAAGGGAGCGGCCATGGTTGCAACGAATTCGTCTTCGAACACATCTCTACCGCGAGGGTGCGCGCCTGACGTATAGGGATCGGGCAGGGGCGACAACTGTGGGGCGGAATCCCGCGCCGGCGCCGGCGTGACGGTGCCGTCGTCCTCTTCCGAGATCACCCCATCCTCCGACTCGGAAGTGATCATTTCGTCGGCGACCACATCCCCGTTGCCGCCTGAAAGAATCGAATTCTTCCGGTACATGAAGTCACATGGCTCGTCCGGCAGCGGACCGCAATAGTCGTTGCAACTCTGGCACTGGCGGCAACCGGCCGCTGATGCCAGCAGAATCAACAGGGCCAAGAGGGTGATTCGGCAGTACATCGGGATTCCCCTTTGAATGACCCCGCCATTCGGTCTGTGTCGCGGCGAGAAGTAACGATATATTCGTCCGAAATAACCGGTACAATCCACATCTTTTTCCACGACTTGGCAGTCCCCCAGCGCATGACGCCTGCAACGGCCACGTACACCAGTGCCCAGCCTGCGCAGCTTCACCAGTCGCAGCCGCGGCGGCTCGGCCGGGCTTGGCGTCACTGGGGTCTGCTGGCGCTTGTATTGCTGGCGCTTGCCGTGCGACTTCCTGGCGTCAACCGGCCGTTAGTCGGCCATTTTGCCACGAAGAACGTGACCTACGCGATGATTGCCCGCAACTGGGTCAGGGGGCGTTCATCTGCCTGCTATCCGGCGATGGACTGTATGACCGGCGGCGAGCGGGGTTGGCACTTATTGGAGTTTCCTGTCGCAAGCTATTTGGCTGGGGTGGGTTGGTCCTGTTGTGGTGGCTCGCTCGACGTTTGGGGTCGGGCTACGTCGATGACCTTCAGCGTCGGCTCGGTTCTGGTGTTGTTCTGGCTTGTCCGCCGCTGGCACGGGCTTTCGGCCGCCTGCGGCGCCGCCGTCATGCTGGCACTGGCGCCCGTCGCCATCATCTTCGGACAGAGCTTCATGCTCGAATCGTCGGTGGCATTCTTCAGCATTGTCACGTTTGCGTGTCTCGACCAATGGCTTGCCAAGCGACGGCACCGATGGCTGGCGTTGGCCGCCGCCGGTTTTTCACTGCTCCTGTTGACCAAGATCTACATGCTGGTGTTGATCTTGCCGCTAACGGTCATGGCATGGCGCGAATTGCACCGCCACTCTAGGCGCGCAATGCGCCGACATTGGATCGAGTTCGTCGTCGCGGCCGTGCTGGCCACGGCGCCGGCACTCGCCTGGTGCGCGAACGTACTGCGGGTTTCCGCCACTGATAGTCCACTCTCTCAGCGGGTCTTTTATTCGATCCGACAAAGCGCCGAGGTTAACCAGGCGTCCTTGAGACTGCTTTCGTCGCCCGCTTTCTACGCTAAACTACTCGACGACCTGACCGGGCCGGTATTGACGCCGCTGGGGTTCGTCCTTTGCCTGACGGGCCTGATGAACCCCGCCTGCCGGCGGCACCTGGTCTGGCTGGCGGCGATGGCCGTGCTCGTGATGGCCCTGCCGGCGAAGTTCTACGGCATCCTGTACTACGACGTCGTACTTTTGCCCCCCTTGTGCATCTTGGCCGGGCTTGGGTGGCAACGGGTCGCCGAACGGCTAAGGCCCTCGCTCGCGGCGACGGCTGGGTTTGTGGCGATCGCGCTGCTTCTCTCCATGCGCTACACAGTTGGACCGGCGTTCCTCACGCCTGAGGAAGACCGCGGCGTTACTGCGGCGGCCGCCGCGCTCGGCGAATTGGCCGACGTCGAGGAACCGGTGCTCACGATGCACGGCTGGTGCACCGACCTGCTCTACTATTGCGACCGTCCGGGTTGGGGAGTCTCGCCCGACGATCCAAGGCTGCCTGATCGATTCGCATTGGCCCTGCGGCAGGGCACGCGATGGTGTGTGGCCACCAACCTGGATGTTCTCGATCGCAGTCCCCTGGCCCTTGCCGAACTGGCGGAATGGACGGTTGTGCGAGAAGGGGACGATTTCCGAATCTATCGTCTAGATTCCAGAAACGCCGGGCATGTATTCAAGGGTCCATGAATCGGATCATGGCACCGTCTTCGCGCGAGCTTTGGGTTGGTGGGCGCTGCCCACGTTACGGCAGTTCTCGTACGATCGTCACGTGGCGTCGCAAATTCAGCTCGGCCACCCACGGACCGAGGTCGGTCCAAGGTTGCAACACGGACTCCTGATAAACGTCGGACGCGGCGACGTAGGCCGACTGCAGATCGCTTGCAAAGCTCATCCGCCGAATCTGAATCCGCTTGTCCAACAGCTCGATGTAATCGATAACCCGGCCCCCTCCTTCTTCCGCGAACTCGAAGGTCCGCGTCAATCGCACCGGGCATTCATCGCGCCCGGTAATCAGCCGCCGCTGCAGCAACCGCCGTACGAGCGAGCGGCACCAGCGGCCGACGGTCCACATGCCCAGGTGGAACACGGCCTGCTTGAAAGGCGTGACCGTCTCGAAACGGACCCAATGCAATCGCGCAGCGACGCTGAGCCGGCAGAGCGGCGCGGAGTCGCGCGCTTCATGCTCATTCACCCATACCGCCAGGCGCGTGAGGTCGTGGCATTGCGAAGCGGCGCGGAGTCCGTTAGTCGTTTCGACAATCAGACCGGCATCCGTGATGGGGTGCTGTTGGGATGAAAAATGCTTGAATACGCCGCCGCGCGCCGCGGAGACGACCGTCTGCGTCTCGCCTTGCCGCCGCACCAATAGCCGTGCGGCGGGGAGGTACGTTGTCGCCCCGCTCTCGTCGTGCGTTAGGGATCGCTCGTGGCGGAACTCGTGAGAGTTCCGATTTTTACCACAGCGTTCGGACCTCTCACGAATTGCGCTACTCGTTGCCTCATCATGGGCCGGGCATTCCGGCGACCAGTCGAGATAGGCTTCGATGAAGTTGCCGAGGCGATGGACGAACAGTCGGTCGTCGTCGAAGTGCGCGTTGCGTCCGCAGGCCAACGCGCGGAGAAACCCGTCGGCGAGTTCGGCCGCCTGAATGTTCTCGCCTGCCAACTGCTCGAAGCCATGAGGATAGAAGTGGTACGTGCCGCGGCTGCCGTACTCGCCGCCGAAACTGTCGTCGGGGTGCAGAAAATGCCTGGCGAACGCGACCGCCCGGCGAATCGGCGCTTCGAGCAATCGCTCGCCGAAGGCCACTCGCAGCTTAGCCAAGCAGTCGATTGTTACCGTTTGGTAGCCCGGATCGGCGCCGCCGTATTCCTCAAACCACCCCTCGTCGTTTTGTGCGGCCAACACTCGGCGCAAGGCATCGTCGGCCGCATTGAGGTACTCCGCGCGGCCCGTGATGTCTGCGACTCGCGAAAGACTCAGCGCGGCCAAGGCATGATGATTGGCCAGCGTACCCGTTTCATCGTGCTCCATGATCCAGTTCGCCCGACGCTTGAACCCGTTGCAGATCGCCGGGGCATCGAGGTCGAGCAGTTGGTACGCCCGCGCGGCGGCTTGCAGCGAAAAGACCGCCGCCCCAAAGGCGCGTTCGAACGGGTAGTAATCGTCGCACGAGCCGTCGGCATGGCAACTGCGGGCCGAGAACTCCAAACCGGCCACGACCAGATCGCGCAGTCGCGGATTGCCGTGCCATCGGTTGCCGGGCAGTTCATTGGCCCAGACCAGGGCCAAAGGAAGCACGGCTTCCTGGTACATTTCGCTAGGGAAACTACTCGTGCGATAATGCCAGAATTCACGATCGAAGCAGCCGTAGGTCGCGCGGTACGGATTGCGATCGACCGCGCCGAGCAAGCGGGGAATTGAAGCCAGCGCGGTCGTCAGATAGAGCCGGCGTAAGGTGGGGTCGCGACGTCGGCAAGGAAGAACCGGTACTCGAATTCGCGGACGCGGGGGCGCGGGGGCGTCGCCGCGTCCCCACGCCGCCGCGTCTCCGTTTCTCGGTCGATCCTGAATCGCCTCCGCCATACTCATCTCCGATGGTGTGCCACGATCACCTCCGCCAATAACCCCAGCATGCACGTCATGAAGCCCGCAACAAACACGACGATGTCCGATTCCTGCATGCTTCCGGTGGCGACGCGGTTGGCGATCGTCTTGATGGTGCCAGCCGCGATCATCAGTGCCGAGAGCGGCAAGAAGACCTTCAACGGGCGGAAGTAAAGAACGATCCGCAAGACGGTGCTCAAGTAGGCGAACGTATCCTTGATCGGATGAAACTTGCTCTCGCCAATCCGCGGCCGGTACTCGGTGGGCACGTACTTCACCGCGTAGCCGTTGGTGAGGAAGGCGAGCGTCATTGTCGTGACGCAACTGAAGCCGTCGGGCACGACCCAGAGCCAGGGGAGCATCGCCTCGCGCTTGAACGCCTTGAGCCCCGTGTTCAGGTCGGGTATCTGGTGGCCGGTCAGGTAGCAGGCCAGTTTGCGGATAAACCACTTGGCCGGCCGCCGCAGCCAGGGCAAGGTGCCCTGTTCGCTGGTTCGCGCGCCGTTCACCTGGTCGTAGGCCGGCAACCAGGCCAACAATTCGCGGATCGACGCGGCCGGATAGGTGCCGTCGGCGTCGAGCATCACCACGATTTCACCCCGCGCCGCTCGTATGCCTAGCTTGCGCGCCGCGCCGGCGCCTCGGTTTTCGGGCGAGCGCACGACGCGCACCGGGCATTGCCAGCAATCGGCCGCAAACTGTTCGGCCAGCGCGGCGGTGCGATCGGTCGAAGCATCGTCGACCACGACAATCTCGAAGCCGAGGGTCTCATCGGCCAGGGCCTCGACGATTTCGCCCAACACTCGCTGAATCGCGCGCTCTTCGTCATAGGCGGGCAAGAGCACGGTCACTTGGAGTTGCCGCGCTCGCTCGCATTCGGGCGAAGCCGTCAATTGGGTCTGCCAACCTTCTTTGGAGTGCGGCAATTCATCGCCGCTTTCATCGGGCTGGGCCGTCAATCGGGTTTGCCAACCTTCCATGGTCGGACTCCGTATGCGGGGAATCATTTTCGATCGAGGGAAAGAGCTTATACCACAACGCCTTACGTCCGACCAAGGCCAGTTCGCCTGTGGCACGCCACTCGGTCGGCAGCAAAGCTTCGGGGCGTTTGATACTGACCTTCGAGCCGTTAGAATGGAACGATGATCCGCGTTAAACGGTGTTTACGTCCATTTGCCGCCACTGCCTTTGCGGTTGTATTCAGCACGACCGCGTGGGCTGGCGATCCGCCTTCCGACGAGGGCAACATCTTCTTCGAGCGTAAAATCCGCCCGCTCTTGGTCAGCCATTGCCACGAGTGCCATTCGGCACAGGCGAAAACGCTGCAGGGCGGCTTGCTCCTCGACAGCCCGGCTGGAGTGCGGGCGGGGGGAGATAGCGGCTTGGCGGTCGTGCCCGGCAAGCCGGAGGAAAGCCTGCTGATCAAAGTGGTTGGCTACCGCGACAGCGCCGTGCAAATGCCGCCCGACGGCAAGCTCTCGCAGCAAGAATTGAACGACCTGAACGCTTGGGTAGCAATGGGATCGCCGTTTCCCGACACGGGCATGGCCGTTGTTCCCACCGTGCGGACGATTGACTTTGACGAGGGGCGGCGGTTCTGGTCGTTCCGCCCCTTCGAACCCATCGAGCCGCCGCGCGTGAACGATACCAACTGGTGCCGGCGGCGGATTGATCGTTTCCTGCTGGCCGAAATGGAAACACATGGGCTAGGGCCATCGCCCGCCGGCGAGAGGCGGACGCTGGTTCGCCGCGCGACGTTCGACCTGACGGGCTTGCCACCCACGCCCGAAGAGACGGACGCCTTCGTCGCCGACGCGCGCGACGACGCCTATGCGAGGCTGGTCGAACGGCTGCTCGCATCGCCGCGTTACGGCGAGCGATGGGCGCGGTTCTGGCTCGATTTGGCACGTTACTGTGACGTGCCCGAAGAGTGGGCGCAGACGACGGCCCAGGCCTGGCTTTTCCGCGATTGGGTGGTCAATGCCATCAATGACGACGTGCCGTACGACCAATTCGTCGTGCGGCAATTGGCTGCCGATCTGTTGGCCGACGCCGACTCCGACGATACGCCGGCGCTGGGTTTCCTGGGGCTGAGTCCGACTTACTGGAAGGAGCTCAAGCTCGATCCCGGCGTCATCAGAACCGTGGTGGCGGAGGAGTGGGAAGAACGGATCGACGCCGTGACGAGCACGCTTCTGGGGTTGACCGTCGCCTGTGCTCGTTGCCATGACCACAAATTCGACCCGGTGGCTTCCGCCGATTATTATGCCTTGGCCGGCGTTTTCGCCAGCACGCGGCAGACGTCCCAGCCGCTGTTGCCCCCGGTGGACTCACGGCGCGTGATGGCGGCCCGCGAACAGGTGCGGACACTCGACGAGCGCGCCAAGAAACTGCTGGCGCAACAGCCGGCCACCGAGGATTCGAAGCAGGAAGCTGAAAAGCTCAAGGCCCAGATAACCGAGATCGAACGATCGACACCGCATTTCGACGCGCCCTCGGCCTACGCAGTCGAAGACTCCAGCTTGTTGGTGTTGGCCGACGGTGCGGTGGCGACGAAGTTGGAGTACCGGCCCGGCGAGCCACAAGACGTGGCCGTGCAGCTCCGCGGCAACCCGGCGAAAACAGGCCCCGTGGTGCCGCGCCGGTTCCTGACGGTGCTTACCACCGGCACACCGGTCCCGTTCACGCAAGGCTCAGGACGCTTGGAATTGGCCCGGGCGATCTTCGTCGACGCGGCGCCCTTGGCGGCGCGGGTGGTCGTGAACCGTGTATGGAGACAGCACTTTGGCCGTGGGCTCGTCGATACGCCCAGCAATTTCGGCGCCCAGGGTTCCCGCCCGACACACCCGGCCTTGCTCGACGATCTCGCCGCGCGGTTCGTTTCGGCCGGCTGGTCGCTCAAATGGCTGCACCGCGAGATCATGCTTTCGAGTGCCTACCGGCAATCGAGCGGATTCGACGGGACCAAGGACGCGGTCGATCCCGACAACCGTCTGTTATGGCGGATGCACCGCCGGCGGCTGGAGGTCGAAGCGTGGCGCGACGCGATGCTCGCGGTGACCGGTCTGCTCGACGGGCGGTTTGGTGGGGCGGCGCAGGAGATCTCCGCCGCCGACAACCACCGCCGCACCTTGTACGGACTTGTCAAACGCCGCGATCTCGACGACCTGTTGCGACTTTACGATGTTCCCGATGCGACGGTCCATAGCCCGGGCCGAGTACCGACCACCACCCCCTTGCAACAACTCTTCGTACTCAATAGCGAATTCATGGCCAGGCAAGCAGCGGCGCTCGTCGAGCGGCTGAAGTCGGAGGGGACCGACGACGCCGAACGGGTCCGCCGCGCTTACCAACTGCTGTTCGGGCGGCCCGCCACCGACGGGCAGATTCGAGCGGCCTTGGAGTTTCTGGCAACCGGGGGAAGCGATCCGGCCGCCCGCGAGGGGTTCTGGCGGCAGTACGCCCAGGTGCTGTTGGGGAGTAATGAGCTCATGTTTGTAGATTGAGGGATCGTGATTGGCTACGATTGGCGAGCGGGGGGCGTCAGCCCCCTGTTTGTCTCGTTCCCGCGCCCCTACGAAGGAACCAGATTATGAATGATCCCATGAGTCGCCGCGAGTCGTTGCGGCGCCTCGGTGGCGGGTTGGCCTCGCTGGGGCTGGCGAGCGTCTTAGGCTCCGAAGCCGTCGCGGCCGGGCCGCACTTCGCGCCCCGCGCCAAGCGTGTGATCCACCTTTTCATGAACGGCGGCCCGTTCGCAGGCGACTTCTTCGACCCGAAACCAAACCTTAACCGCTTTGCCGGCCAACGGCCGGCGGAAGTCGAGCTGCGCACGGAACGTCAAACCGCCGGGCTAATGCCGGTGCCCTTCCGATTCGTGCGGCAGGGCCAAAGCGGCCTGGAAGTGAGCGAGCTGCTGCCACGTCTGGCCGGCTCGGTCGACGACATTTGCCTGATCCGCTCGGTGTATACCGACAACCCAAACCACGGGCCCGCGCTGTACCTGATGAACAACGGCACGATCACCCCCACGCGCCCCAGTATGGGTTCGTGGTTTTCCTATGGGTTGGGGACGGAGAACGAGGATCTGCCGGGCTACGTCGTGCTTTGTCCCGGCCGGCCGGTACGCTTCGCCGAGCTCTGGAGCAGCGCCTTCCTGCCCGGCGAGCACCAGGGAACGTACATCAACCATTCGGATCTCGACCCGCGGAAGATGGTCCCCTTCCTTCGGAACCCATCGCTCGATCCGACGGCGCAGCGGCGGCAGCTCGACCTATTGAGGCGGCTGGACGAGGAGCACCTCGCCGAGCGAGGGCCCGATCGGGCGCTTGACGCGCGCATCAAGTCGATGGAGACGGCATTCCGCATGCAGTTCGCCGCCACCGACGCCTTCGACCTCGAGCGCGAACAGGGCTGGATGCGCGAGGAGTACGGCAAGGGGCATTTCGCGCACGCGTGCCTCTTGGCACGTCGGCTGGCGGAGCGGGGTGTTCGGTTCGTTCAAATCTACTACGGCAACGGCCAGCCCTGGGACACGCACACCAACCACGACGCGCTGGTGCGCGACCTGGCGGCCGACATCGACCGTCCGATAGCCGCCCTGTTGAAGGACCTGAAACAGCGGGGCATGTTGGACGACACGCTCGTTGTCTGGGGAGGCGAGTTCGGCCGCACGCCGACCAGTGAGAACGGCAACGGCCGCGACCACAACCACTACGGATTCACGATGTGGCTGGCCGGTGGCGGCGTGCGGGGCGGCATCGCCCACGGCGCCACCGACGAGTTCGGTTTTCGGTCCGTGACCGACCGCGTTCATATCCACGACTTACACGCCACGATCCTGCACCTCTTGGGGCTCGATCACGAGCGGCTCACCTTTCGCTACGCCGGCCGCGATTTCCGCCTGACCGATGTGTACGGACGGGTGGTGAAAGAAATCCTGGCGTAAAAGTATCAGGCACAGCCCGTGTGCCGTCGCCTTGCGCCTTTTGCGGATGCGCCACGCCGTGGCCGAGTTAGGGTCCGGCGATATCGGCAAGATCGGGAACCGCGTATAGCGGCACCCACAACTCGGTGCGCCAACTGACGTGCCGGGCCGGACAATCGAACGCGATTTCGCGGGCTTCGTAGAGCATCCTGACGTGCTGCTTCTTGAGCGGCGCCGAGTGGATTCCCCTGACACGAACGAACCATTCGTCGCTGAGCTGCGTCGCCGGAGCGAGCAGGTCGTCGACGCGGTAACCACCCTCGACGTTGAGCACTTCCAAGTCATCGGGGTCGCCGCCCTCGTACGGCTCGACGACCTCCGCCGGCTCCGCGACAAGCTCGGCCCGTGC